>NZ_CP045293.1:4300000-4600000 GCF_009363075.1 Paenibacillus guangzhouensis
GACCCAGGCGAGCGCACCATTTCATCATACGCGTCAACATGGAGCACACACCTCCCATTTATTTTCATACATAATGAACTTCATCTGTACAATGTTATTATATCGATTTCCATCGTCCTTAATTGTGATTATAATCACAAAGAATGACTTAGTAAATGAAATTTTCTGTAAACCCTAACCACATCATGTAAGTACCAAAAAATCCATTGATGAAAAATAAAAATCCCGCACCTCTTCGCAGAAGTCACGGGAATCATTGTTAAGTATGGTGCGCGTAGAGGGACTTGAACCCCCACGGTCGCCCGCTAGATCCTAAGTCTAGTGCGTCTGCCAATTCCGCCATACGCGCGCATGTGGTACTCAATTACTATACCATGGTTGGGACTTGCTTGTCAACCATGTTTTTTTGAAGTAAAACTGGTGAGCCATGAAGGACTCGAACCTTCGACACCCTGATTAAAAGTCAGGTGCTCTACCAACTGAGCTAATGGCTCTCATTCGAGAGGGTAATACTGGCGGAGCTGACGGGATTCGAACCCGCGGTCTCCTGCGTGACAGGCAGGCATGTTAGGCCTCTACACCACAGCTCCACATTAAAACTCGAAATATTGCGGGGGCAGGATTTGAACCTGCGGCCTTCGGGTTATGAGCCCGACGAGCTACCGGGCTGCTCCACCCCGCGTCATCTAACAAAATATTTATGGTGGAGGCTAACGGGATCGAACCGCTGACCCTCTGCTTGTAAGGCAGATGCTCTCCCAGCTGAGCTAAGCCTCCATAAATGGCTCCCCGAACAGGACTCGAACCTGTGACAACTCGATTAACAGTCGAGTGCTCTACCAACTGAGCTATCAGGGAATATCATGTGTATCTCGTGAACAGAATCTTAATTTACCACACCATTCGACAGAATACAAATGTAATTTTTGACAATTAACTAAAAATGATCGCCTGGAGGCTGCGACCAAGCAGCTCCATTACTCACGCAACGCTTCTCTAAGCGGGGTTGACATGCGGCCTTCCCCTTTGGAACGTTGATTTTTAAGCTTGATGATTAACTGCTTCAACCTTGCATTTTCCGCTTCAAGCTCCATTACTCGTTCTTTAAGTTTCTCCACCTGTGCTTGTTCTTGATTATCCAATATTAGTTCCTTCTTTCTCCGTATCCCACAAACGGCGACAACGTGCAATGACTGCTAGGATTTGATCCTGTATTCTCTATCCTACCTTCTCCTGACTTTCGTAGCAACTGCTCTGCCCATGAATCCCCAGCGATACTCTTCAATACAATTAGCCAGACTATATGAAAGACAAAAAGCGCAGAGCCGAAGCTCTACACTTTCAGAATAAGTTTATTTGATCAGTATCCCGCCAAATGGAATGACTTCCCGCAGAACGCGCCGAATGAACCCGTCTCCTTCAATTTCTTGCTCCAGCTGATGATCTGATTTACCCGTCTGAATGAGTGCGTAACCATGACCTGTGATTTCAAAGTGATAATTCATGTGTTGGCTCGCAAGTGCATTCCCATAGACACGAGGCGTCAGCGTAGCATTCTCCGGGTAAGCGACAAGACAACCCACGTCAATATACGTCGGCTGAACCGGGTCCAGCTTCATCCGATGAAGTGGTCCATGCGTCAAGATCCCTAATACACCACCGTCGCCTGAAAATTTCATCTTAATGATCTCACGGGTAATCAACGCATTCTTCAAGGTCTGGATTTTGCGCTCCACACGCATGCCATCTGTATAGAACAGAACATGCTTCCATTCAAATAGCAGATCTGCGCCCTCTGTGAGTGGAATCGTCTGTACAGTGTACCCTGCAGGCAACCCGATCATAAACTGAGCAGGACCGCTAATCGTCGATTGAATCAATTTTCGCTTGCGGTACATGCCAGCAATGTCCATAAGCCGATCTTCGCGTTGATTCGAATTGCCCTGAAAGGCAATGATCTGACTCGGATGGAGAACGGATACTTTCTCTCCCTGATCTAACTGAAGCGTGACCGCTTGCGATAGGGTTGATCCCTCTTCACATCTGACTTCCATCTTCAATTCGCCTCCTCTATCCTTATCCCGCTACCTATGACGCCGCCAGAACAAGACCCGTGTCACTCTCGTCATGATGAACAATAATGCAATCGCACTAGCCGCAATGACGATCCCCCGAATAATCCACTTCATCCGTTCCTTTTGCCGTAACTCCTGTTCCTCGAGCAGCTGCAGACGTGATGTCAGCACCTCATTCTGAACCCGAAGTTGCTCGTTCTCCTGCATCAATTGGTTCGAGACCGTCTCATACTGTTCTCGGCTCTTCTGGAAGCTCTCTTCCATTTGGGTATATTTCGATTTCAGCTCGTCCACTTCGGAGGGAATTTCCTTCACGCCGTTGACCCAATCCCAGAATCCTGCGTGTGCAGCAGGCGCCGGTCCGAGCAGCAATCCTATGCTTAATACGATTACGCCTATATAGACAATTATTTTATGATTACTAGAAAATATCATATTCTGCCCTTCTCCTCTCTTAAGAGTCATCGAACAATCGAACATATATACGAAAATTGTCGAAAGAAGTTGCAAGATTCATAGATGTCGCACGATCATTTTTTTGGCACAAAACACCAAAAAGGCCCTGCCTCCCTTGATGGGATAAGACAGAGCCCTAATTTACATTAAGCCTGATTCTTCACAAAATCTTTCAGGTCAATCACCTGATGCGTCTGTCTCGACGCTTCAGCTGCAAAAGCCATCATGTGGCTCTGCACGGATTGATTGGCTGACGTGAGCCCTTGGCTCTTGCCGCCTTCTCGCACAAGCTTTAAGAAATCGCGTACGAGGCCAAAATCGCCGCCACCGTGGCCGATATGTCCGCCAGCATCTGCGAACTCGATTTGCTGTGCCTCTTGCTTGCCAAAATGCAAAATCTCAATCTCGTTCTTCTCCATCGCGCCTCGAATCTCGCCCTTCGTTCCCATCAGCTTGATCGTGCGGCTCACATCCTTCGTGAACGCACTCATCGTAAATGCAGCGGTCACGCCATTCTCAAATGCAAGATTAACGACCTGATGATCAACGACATCATTATCACAGTGATAGACGCATCTGCCATATGGGCCTTCCTCCAGCGCCTTGAGGCGCCCTTCATAGCTCAAATCATCGCTAATCGCTGATGTCGGCCAATCCGTATTTTCCGTCAAATACTGCTTCGGCGCGAAATACAGACATTCATCTTCAACAGGGCATCCATCCGTGCATCGAAGCGGCGCACCGACGGGAGCCTGCGACGAGGTGAAATGCGATAATGAGCCAAACGATGAGACCTTCGTGCATGTGGAACCGGATAGCCACAAAAGAATATCGAGATCATGACAAGATTTCGCAAGAATCATAGGACTAGATTCATCTTGACGACGCCAATTGCCGCGCACAAAGCTATGTGCTTGATGCCAGTAGCCTACGTTCTCGTTATGTGTAATGGACATGAGATCGCCGATCGCCCCATCTTCGAGCAGACGCTTGATCGTACCGAAGAAGTTCGTATATCGCAGCACATGGCAGATGGAGAATACCCGATCGAATTTGAGCGCCATCTCCCCCATCTCGATGCATTCCTTCGGATCAGGCGACATCGGCTTCTCCAACAGCACATGATACCCTGCCTCAAGCGCCTTCATCGTTGGTTCGAAATGCTGTTTGTCTTGCGTGCAGATGAACACCGCATCCGCCAACTTCGGTGCCGCGAAGAATTCGTCCCAGTTCTCGAAACAGACCTCGTCTGCTAGACCATGCCTTGCTTGAAAGCCCGTTCTGCGCTCCGCGTTCGGCTCTGCCACCGCAACCACCTGCAACTCATCGGGATGCTGCTTCGCATATTCCAAATAGTTAATACCCCGGAGACCCGCTCCAATTAATGCAACCGTAACTTTATTCATATGATATCCTTCTCCCTGTCGTTCTGATCTACTCTTTCACGCTGCCAACGGTCATCCCTTTGACAAAATACTTCTGAAGGAACGGATAGACGAGCATAATCGGAAGCGCCCCCATGAAAATCTGCGCCGTACGCAGCGTCTTCTCGCTTAAGTTCTCCATCGCTCTCAGCTGCTCTGGCGACATGGAGGACATCTGTGAATTGATGGCTGTAATCAACGTAGATAGGTACGTCTGCAATGGATATTTGTCCGGTGAATTCATATAAAGTATCCCATCGAACCAAGCGTTCCAGTGTCCTACGATCGTGAACAATCCAATCGTCGCGATGGATGGCAAGGAGACGGGCAAATAAATCTGCCATAAGATCCGCCAATAGCCCGCACCATCAATGGTAGCTGCTTCATCCAGCTCCCTCGGAATCGTGCGGAAGAAATTCAGCATGAGCACCATATTCCACACATTAAGCGCTCCCGGCAATATCAGCGCCCAGATCGAATCCATGATCCCCGTATTCTTCACCACGATGTAAGTCGGAATCAACCCGCCGCCGAAGAACATTGTAATTGCAAAAAACCATACATACACCGTGCGATACTTAAATTGGCTGTTCGGACGGGCTAACGGGAATGCGGTAATAAAAACAAGGAACATATTGACGGCCGTTCCGAGCACGACACGTTCAATCGATACCCATAGCGAACGGAAGAACTCGACCTTCTCTCCTAGAAACATATAAGCGTCCATCGTGAATCCTACAGGCCACAACTTCACCTCGCCGGCCATCGCGGCCGTGTTCGAACTTAGCGAGATAGCTAGCAAATGAACGAACGGGACGATGCCCACTACGGTAACGAACGTGAGCAGCAGGGTATTCAAAATGATGAACATTCTTCTGCTAAGCGATGGTTTATGCAACACAAGGCTCTCCTCCTTAGAATATGCGATAGTTATTGTACTTGTAGGCTGCGTAATAGGTTATCGACACCAATCCTAAAGAGATCACGGATTTGAATAGACCAACCGCCGCTGCCGGACCGAATTGCTGACTGAACATCCCCAAGCGATAGACGAAGGTATCGATGACGTCTGCCCCTTCATAGACGGTCGGGTTGTACATGATCAGAATCTGTTCGAAGCCGGCATTGAGAACGTTCCCGAGACTTAATACACCGAGCAAAATAATGATCGGGGCAATACCTGGCAGCGTAATGTGGATCATCTGCTTCCATTTGCCCGCGCCGTCCACCTCGGCTGCTTCGTAGAGCGTCGCATTAATCCCGGTAATGGCAGCCAGCATGACAATCATGTTGTACCCCATGCCTTTCCAGACGTCCGAACCGATAATAATACCCCGGAACCAGTCATTGTTCAGCATGAACATGATCGGCTCCGATCCAAGCGACTTGACGATCCCGTTCACAGGACCATCCAAAGAGAACAATTCTATGATAACCCCGCCGAGAACTGTCCATGAGAGAAAGAACGGCAGGAAAATCGCCGACTGTATGAACCGCGAGAACCATCTGCGCGTCACTTCATTTAAGAGAAGCGCTAGAATGAGCGGAACGACCAAGAACAACACCATTTTGAATAATGAGATGACGATCGTATTCCATAAGACTTGGTTAAAATCCGGTAGATTGAACACATAAGTAAAATTATCGAACCCGACCCACTCGGACTTGAAAAATCCGGACAACGGCTCGAACTGCTGAAAGGCCATCACAAGCCCGGCCATCGGGCCATACGCGTAAATTAAGGTTAAGATAACTCCTGGCACTAACATCAAATGGAGCGGATACTCCTTGCGCAATAACTTCATCGATGAATTCCTCCTTCATAGGCGTTGACGACAAAGAGAGAGGACACGCAAGACCCTCTCTCCTCCCATAATCGAGCGTACCGATTATTTCACGGCCTGCTCGTTATACCAAGCGTTGACTTCTTCCGTAATTTTGTCGCCGCCAAGCGTCTTCCAGCTTGTCACGAATTTATCGAATTCGTCGATCGGAGCGCCCAGAATAATCTTCGTAAAGGTCTCCTGCATCAATTTATCCAGTTGTGAGCCCTTCTCCACCTGGGTTGACGTCGGGATGCCGTAGAATTCGTTGCTAACGAATGCCTGCTTCTCCTTGATCTGGCGCGTTAAGCCCCAGCCGCCATTTTCCGCGACACGGCTGAAGTATCCGCCCCAGTTCGTTCCTTTGGAAGCAATCTTCGTGCTGCCGGATTGATAATCTTTCACATAATTGAAGACGTCCTTCACAGCGATGTAATTCTCATCGTCCAGTGTGATCTCAGTCTGATTCGCGGCAAGCGCTTTATTCACTTCCGTGTATATCGTGTCAATCTGGGCTGGGTTATAAATCCGCGGATTGAACCAGTTGTAGACAAAGCCTTTCTCTGGTTTCAAAATCTCGGTATATTTTTTCTTGCCCATTTCAATATAGAAGTTCATCATTTTGATCGCCGCTTCAGGGTTCTTCATGTTCTTATTCACGGCATAGATCCGGCCGCTGCGCAGTTTAGGCACTAGGGATTTACCCGGTCCGCTAAGGGAAGGAATCTGTATTGCAATCCAGTTCGCTTTCGGATCTTTATCCACGTTCAAGTTGAGCGGCCATGCCGGATACCACCATTCGCCGTACGAAATCCCGACTTTGCCGGCCGTAATGTCTTCGACGACTTTGTTCTCGTCCTTCAGCGCGAATTCTTTATTCAGAATGCCGCGTTGGTACCATGACTGCAGCATGCTGAGGCCTTGCTTCATCTCCGGTTGAATCAGCCCTGGGACAAGCTTGCCGTCGTTGCCCTTGATCCATGCGGTCTGCGCATCCCCTACGGAAGGATAAGCATTGAATCCATTGAAGAAACCTCTGACGTCAAAGCCCCAGAAGAACAACGTCTTCTGCAATGCAACGCCATACGTGTCTGCTTTGCCGTTCTGATCCGGATCATTCTTCACGAACGCTTCCGCGACTTTATCGAGCTCTTCCATCGTAGTTGGCGGCTGCAGCTTCAAGTTGTCCAGCCAATCTTTACGAATCCATAGCAGTTGCGTCGACAAGAACGGATCCTCGAAGGATGGAATACCGTATTGCTTGCCGTCCTTGCTGAATACTTTCATCGAAAATCCGCCGTCTGACTCCATATATTTCTTCAGCTCAGGCGATGCATATTTCTCATAGGCCTCGGACAGATCCGCGAGCATATCCTGCTTACGCAGCTTCTCGAAATCCTTCTGACCAAGTTCTAGAATATCCGGCAAATCACCGGAAGCCATCGCGAGCGCGAACTTCTGTTCATACTGATCCGAAGGCACCGTCCATTTGTATTTCACGTCGATATTGAGCGTGTCTTTCAGCTGTTGCAAGTACGCGTTCTTGTCCGGCGTAAGCCCTTTGGGCGTTCTTGGATCTTCTGCCGGTCTGAAGCCCATCACTTCGGTTACTTCAACCGGCTCCGCGTATTTGGTAAGCGGTCCTTCCGGCGCAGCTGTCTCGGTCTTCGTCTCGCCTGACGGCGTCGTCGTCCCCGTACTTGCGCTGTCGCTGCCTTTGCTTGAGCATGCGGTGAATGCCGCCATGACCATGGAGAGCAGTAATATCGTTTTTAGTGTTTTGGATGATTTCATGATAACGCTTTCCCCCTTTGTGTGATGAGGCCCTAGAGTCCGATTGACTCCTTGCTTCTAATAGTAGAATCAAAGAGAAAAAGCTACAATTTCAAATCTTTTACTTTCGTTTCACTTTTTTTACTACCTTACATCGGCGCTTATAATGACTTCCGATATTCTTGGGGAGAGGTCCCTGTCATCTTCCGGAAGAAGGTTGTGAAATACGGCTGTGAATCAAACCCGACCTTCAAGGCGATCTCATGCAGCTTCATATGCGGATTCTCCATCATGCGAATCGCTGCCGCTAACTTCGTCTCTTGGATGTACTCCAGAAGATTTCGCCCCGTAATCTGCTTGTAGTACCTGGACAAATACGAGGGATTCAGATGCACCTGCTCTGCAATCGCCGTCAAAGATAAGTCACCATCCAAATAATCATGGATATATTGATGAATCTGATCGATCAATAATTGCTTGAATTCCTCCTGCTTCATGCCCGTTCCTCTGTCATAAGAGGCAAGCAGCGCCATCGAATATTCATAATCCACGATAACCATCTTCTGGCCCAATTGAATCCTCCTGCGAATTATAGCGCTAACCTCATCGACCTGAGGCTGCAGCTGATCCCAACGCTCCAACATATTGCCAGAGATTCCGAATGAAATGGACATCTCGAACAGCTGCTCATACTCGTTCTGAACGCGTTCAAGGTTACCTCGAATATAGGCGACAATGTTATTCGCTTGTAAGTGCTGGTCCGGTTCACGCTCTTTCATATGATCAGTCAGCAATGCATCGGGCTGCAGCAGCCATACCAATCGATTGCCATCTTGGATTACGTGCTCACATATCAACGAGATCGGCAGATGCTGATCGACGATACGTGCGGCCGACTCCAGAAGCTTGAGCTTCGCTCCCTCGGCTATGTCCACTTGTCCGACGAGGAAGTATGCAGGCCGATTCGGATGAATCCGGAAATCGACTTCCGCATAACGATCATTCGCGAGCAAGGATGGCAGCAATTCGCCTTGCAGGACTCGCTCGAACAATTCTTTTTTTAGCAGAGATTCGGCCATCTGGAAATGCATCTGCGCCTTCTCCTGCTGCAGCCGTTGACGCTTCTCTTCCTCCAGCTTCGCAATCGCCCCTTGCACTGCTTCGAAGATCGGTTCTACCCCCTCCGTCTTCAGAATATAGTTATCGACATTCTTCCGGATCGCTTCATAGACGTAATCAAATTCACTATACCCGGTTAAAAATATAATGCGGCAGGACGGCCAGTAATAGGCGATATCGTCCACCAGCTGCAATCCACTCTTCTGCGGCATGCGAATGTCACTGACGAGAATGTCTAGCTTCGTCCGCTTCGCAATATCTAGTGCTTCCATCGCCGAATATGCCTTGCAGATATCCAGCTCAACATCCTCACGCTCCTGAAATAATTGCACTAATCCATTCACAATGACAGGTTCATCATCCACGATTAAAAGTCTATACATCTACAAGTCCCCTCCCGATCCTTCTCGAATATTGATTCTAAGCTCTGCACGCAATCCGCCATGCTGACTTCGTGATACGAACAGCCCGCTGCCCACACCATACTTCAATTGAAGTCGGTTGTTCACGTTAATAAGTCCCGTCTTCTCCGGCTGTCTCGGCCCATCCCTTAATTGTATCTCTAACTGTTCAATCTGCTCATCCGTAACAAGACGTCCGTTATCCTCGACGGTCATTCGTACGATTCCATCTTCAATATTCGCAGCGATATAGAGGACACCGCTACCCATGCCGTCTTCAAATGCATGCTCGAAAATATTCTCGACAATCGGCTGAATGATCAAGCGCGGTACGGCAACGGTCTTCACATGGTCCGGGATGTCTTCATATTCGTAACGAATGCGATTCGAGAAGCGAATACATTGAATTTCACAATAATCAAGGGCATGCTGGTATTCCTTGTAGAGCGGCACTTCGTCCGATCCACTACGCGTAATGTACTGATAGTAGCTGCCTAGCTTCTGAGAGAGCTCTGCCGCACTATCGGCGTCACCAACTTTACACATCATGTAAATATTGAAAAAACTGTTGTAGAGGAAATGAGGATTAATCTGCGATTGCAGCTGCTTGAGCTCTGAATGCTGGATCGCAATTTTCTGCTCATAATTCTCCTCGATTGATCGCTTCAACCGAAGCGCCATCCGATTGAAGCTATGGAATAAATAGTGAAACTCATCTCTCGTCTTCGACTCGATGACGAGGTTGAGGTTGTCCGTCTCCATCATCTGGAATGCCTTCGTAAGCTTCGACAGCGGCCTGTGAATCATGAAATTGACGGAATACGCATAGAGCAGCAGTACGATGATCGCAACCACAAATAAGGCATAGAACCAGAAGCCGAATTGGCTCAGCGGTCGAGTAATCTCATCGTGGTTCACGTACATGATCAGCGATAGATTTAAGGAGCTCACCTGATTGGCCGTGATGAAATAGCTTATCCCTCCGATCGGAATCACCCGGGATGTATTCGTAGTCGCATGACTGTCTGCGTCCAATTGTTCAAGCAGCGGTGTGATGACACGTTGGTCTTCCACCGTCGACAGCACACTGCCGAGCGTCTTACTCCCAAGGAATACTTCGGATTCTTGATAAAGCGTCGTGATCTGATGAAGCGCTTCTTGTAGACGAGCAACAGAAATTTCAATATAGGAGATAATGCCAGAGTTATTCTCGCTCTCGATGAAGAAGAGACGCCCGTCTTTCTGATAGAAGGACGGTTTTGGGGTGTGCTGAATTAATGAAATGATGAACACGGACTCATCATTCGGCGCGTCCGTGACGCCATTCTGACTCGAGATCGTCTTGTTGATTTCTTTAATATAGACGCCGGCGTTCACGACGAATTCACTAGAATATTCGATCGCGGATAATCGATCCTTCGTCTGACTAATCAACTCGATCAGCGCGTATCCTTCCAACCGGCTCCCTTGGAAGCTCAGCTTCTGAAGATCCTTATCATTGAAAAATTGCAGCTGCTGATTGCGGACAAAATATAATTCCTTGTCCAATTGCTTCGCATAGAACGAAGCACCTGCTACCGCAGAGTCCGATATTGCGTTCTTCGTAAAGGACATGCCTTTATAATTCACCCACATGTTCATCGCAACGAGAGGGATAATAAAAGCTATGAAAACGATTACAATTTTCTGATAGACAAACCACCTCGTCGAACCTGCTGCTTGAATTTTCATCACACCTCAGCCCTGCTTTCCTACGATTTTCGAAATCAACTGTGAACTTAATTTACCACTGGAGCTTCGTTTTGAGCAATGGAGAGATGCAAAGAATGTACGCCTTTCCGCCATCACGTGAAAGAAATCAATTATTTATTGACACTTGCTGCTAGGCGATTTATAATTTCCACAACAAAACCCACATTAATACAATTAAATACACAGAAATAACTTGCATTACCTACTCATTCCTTGGAAAAGAGGGCGATTCGCATGGGAGCAATTTATAATCATGTATTTGTCATCGGGCTTGATGGCGCAGGAAATTTCATTAAAGATACACCGACACCGAACATCCATGGCCTGCTGCAGCAAGGGGCGCTAACCTATCAAGCACAAACGGTTTTTCCTTCGATCAGCGCGCAGTGCTGGGGCTCCATGTTCCACGGCGTTGATCCTGATCAGCACCAACTGAATAATGACAAGGCTTCGGATACGCGATTCCCGGAGGATAGTGCCTATCCTTCCTTCATGAAGCTGATTCGGGAGCAGTATCCGGATGCGAAGTTAGCGGCATTCTCGGAGTGGTCACCGATTAACTACGGGATCATTGAGCAATCCTGCCAGTTCGAGGATCTCTCCATTCGGTGCCCGGAATTAATTACTACAGCAGCGGATTATATCCGCAATAATCCCGATGTGAAGTGCCTCTATGTGCAGATCGATAATCCTGACGGCGCAGGCCACGAATTCGGGTATGGCAATCACGTGCCTGAATATTTAGCGAAGATTACGGAAGTCGATGCCTATGTCGGATTGCTGATCGATGCGATTCGCGATGCCGGCATCCTCGATGAGAGTCTCATTATCATCACAAGCGATCATGGTGGAGGCGGCGATCACCCGCGTAGTCATGGCAGCGATCATCCAATGGATATGACGGTCTTCTGGGGCTGTTACGGTAAGTCTGTTGCGCCTGGCACCTGGATCCAGGGTGACGACGTATCGATCAAGGATACGGCGCATGTCGTCGCTTACGCACTCGGCATCGAGCCTTGTCCGACGTGGAGCGGCAAAGTGCCTGAAGGGATTTTCACAACGAAGGTAGCTGCGGAATAATGACATAAGAAGAAGCCAACCATGGACATCATGATTGGCTTCTTCTTCATTCCATCATCAACGCTAGCCTAGATCATCTCTCTAGCGATAATACTCAGATCGAGAATATTAATAACGCCATCTCCATTCAGATCGATATGCTTCACAAGATGCCAGCCGGAATCCTCGCTTGTCTTCCCATAATGGACTGCAGCAATAGCGATATCCCCAATACTCACTTTACCGTCATGGTTCAGGTCCGCGGCGACGATGCCCGTTCCTGATTCGGTCTGAACATGTAGGGAAGATAAAGCTGCTTGCAGCTCTCTTCCTTGCGCATCACCGAGCAAAGCATTCGTAATCGAGAATTGGCTCGGCGTGTTCTGCTGCGATATGGCTGTGAAGGTAAGCTCGAGCACCTGGGCATTCCCTTGAATCGCATGCGCTCCGCCTTGACTTGCTATCAGAAATCGCACATGTCCTGGTGTAGGATGGACAGACTTTATAATCTCCACACCATCAGCTGCAGATTTAGCCGACACCAACTCAAATATTTGCGGGTCGTATGTCAGAGAGATATCTTGCGCATACACAGCATCCTTCACATTCTGCATCCCGACGCGGATTTGAAACGGCTGATTCACCTTTACGGACGCCGGCCCGCTCAATGCAGTTGATAAGCTGCGCTCCGGTTGTGGAAGCGCAGCTAGAGCGGCCTCCGCATCGGTCAATCTCGTAATATCCCCCACGAGCGCTCGCTGTACATCGGTCAATGCAAGGTAGGCCGCTCTCGCCGCTTGGATAGCCGATGCGTCATCGAGCGTGACCGCCGCTGGAGCCGGCAGCACCGCGATCGCGTCCCGGACTGCCTTCGCTGCTGCTTGATCGGCTGAGCCCTGATAGTAAAGCTCCAGTTCATTGATGGCAAAATTCCCCCATTTCAAATTCGAGCCGTTGATTTTCAGACGGAATTTCTTCGCGGAGGTCGAACTGAAATCCACGCTCTGGGTTTCATTCGTCACATCGCTATACTTCCACACCCACTGCACATTGCTCTTGATCGGCACCCATGCTGTTCCGTTATAAGCTTCCAGATCGAACTTCGTGACGCCCTGCCCCGTCCCGAAGCGTGTCACAATCTTCAAGTTGTTCGCGGTCACCGCCTTCGTGCCGAAATCTAGCGTAATATAGTTCGGGAAGGTCACACCCTCATCCACACTTGACCATGCATTCGAGTAATTACTGTCCGTCATACTTTGAGTCGAGCCATTGTTCAAGGTAGCAACCGTTGTGCTGACCGTTGCCAGCGGCGCTAAGTTCCCAGGCGCAGGCTTCGGCTGCTCCGGCATCGGTGTAATCGGCGCCGGAACGAATACGATCGGCGTCTTGCCTGTCGCCGGCGGCACCGAGCCTTGATATTCGTAAGCTCCTATGTCTGGATCACCGTTGTATAAGGTATTGCCGAAATAATCTCGCCCTCCATTATTGGCAATCGGAACACCTGCGCCGATCAGCGGCGAGTCTGGCTGTAGCTTATATCCGTCAAGCGTATTCATGCCGTTGCCGCCACTGCCCGGATTCACGAATTTCGGATTCGCCGTAATCTTGTGCGCATCCGAGGCGACTACCGTATTACCGCCAAAATACGCGTTGGAATCGAAGGTTTGCCCTGTTAAATTCCAACCCCGGTCTCCCACGCTGTAGTAGACGTTATTATAGTTCTTAATATTTTTGGGAGCGCCCGATGATTTCGTGAAATAATCGCTCATGACCGGATTCCCTGATGCCGCGCCAACATAGACCGTATTATTGTAATTGTAGACCGTGTCGATCGAACCGCTGTAGCGGAAAATATGATTCTTATCATTCTGACTGATATTATAGCGAACAATCGTATTCGTCGTGTAATACGTATCATTCACGAATAGCATGAAGCCGCCTGCGTTGTCATGACTATAATTATATTGAACGAGAGAGCCGATATTCCCTGCGTCCACGTCGAATCCCTCGCCATCCATTTCCCCATGATGGCTCCCGAAGGATTCATTGAATTGCACCACGTTATTGTCCGCATAGGCCCACCAGATGGACGCATTCGTCGCCAGATACGTCGCTTCTTGCACCGTATTCCGTTCAATAATCGCCCCATCCGTCACGTTCCATGCGATCCCTCCTGTCGCAGGACGAACGATTGTATTATTGGATATTTTCAAATTCGTGGTCGGCGTCCAAGGCCCGTACGGCTTCGGTACCCACTCCCAAAGGTCGCTCATGCCGTATCGAAGAATACAATTCGAGCCAACATAGATCCCGTAAGCATCAACATCGGTTAATGTATTGCCATCGATGAGTACGTCATTAAAAGCGCTCGGTACATAAGAACCAACCGAATCGAAAATAATCCCTCCTGCACGCGTTGTATATACCCCATCAACATCATGAATGTTAAGATTTCGAATGTAGATATGATTCAAGATGCCGCTCTCTTCATTCAAGATGTACACGCCGCGACGCTCGCCACGAGCCCCTTGCCAATCTCTAGTGAAAGGCTCTGATGATGGATTCGTAATTTCCAGATTGCTGATTTCCCAATACTCCTGATTCTTCAAGAAGACCGTCTGCAGTTCACTCGTCACCCCCGTGATCAGGGGCTTATTCCCCGTGCCGTATTGGTCAATCAGGATCGGGCTGCCATTCACGCCGGATCCTTTCGGCCAAAGTTGGCCTTGCCAGGAACCTCCTGCCTTGAACAATATTTTGTCCCCCGGCGCAAATGTTGTCGCATTCACCTTGGTGAGTGTCTTCCAAGGCGTCCCGGTACTTGTCCCGTTCGCACTGTCATTCCCATTCACGTTATCCACGAAATAGGTCGTCCCTGCAGCCGCCTTCGCATCTCGCGGGGCAATGGCAACGATACTGAAGAGCATGGTCATAACGGTGACCAGGCTCATCGTTCGTTGCATGGTACGTCTGAACATCAGTCATCTTCCTTCCACATTTTATGTATGCAGCACTTCAACAGCGAACGGTTGAAGTAGTTACACCCGAAAGGACTGCCACTTAGATCACTGGATTTGAACGGATTGCATTTGCTTGTCATTCACCTGTATGTCTGCCGTTGTCATCCTTTCATATATCATGGATTCGTACTCCTGCTGTATCAGGTCTTGCAGCACTTGTTCTTTCACTTGTTCATAAGGTAGATATTCCGCATTTGGCTCTACCCGCTCAATACATTTTAGGAGATGATAGCTGCCATTCTCTTCGATGATCTGGCTGATGGCATCTACAGGGAGCTTCACTGCAGCTTGCGCTATGGGGCTTCTAGCATTACGACGTTCATCGCCCAAGTGTATCGTCAGCTCTAACGCCGTGTCTTGTGGGTTATACACTGCGGCTATTTCTTCAAAATCGCCGCCAAATTGCAGCTTGGCCGCTGCCTCTTCAAGCTGTTGTTTGATTTCTTGTTGAAGTGATGGATCGGTATGATGGTTGGAATCTAGGAAGGAACGCGAGATGCGTTGGATCTTAACGAGGCCTGGGGTCAGATAGCGTTCGGCTTTATGCTGCTCATAAAATTGTTTTGGAAGAGATTCATTCTGCTGTAATACGGTCTGCAGCATCTGCCGCTTTGCCGCAAGCGTTACGTTCGATATCACATATTCAAAATAAGAGTCTTCATCGTATTGCGCGGGTCCGTATACCACTTGATTGTTGCTGATGGCTTGCGCTCTCCGCTGATTCTCTTGCTGTAACTGCTGCAGGAACCCTTGATAACTTACCTCTTGCAGAGCACCTCGTTCCTTCGCCAGCAGCTGTCTCACCTTGATACGCACACTCTCTTCGAGCGCTTTCTTCTTCAGCATCTCTGCCGGAATCTCGCCGTGGAAAGCGGTGGTCCAGAATTGTTTTGTCTGCTCTGCGTGATAGGTATTTTGAAAATAATGAATGACCTGAGATTTATTCAGTCGAATCGCTCGATTGAATTCCGCGATGCTGATTGGCACACCATTGACAGTCGCAATGGCATCCTCCGCTTGATCTGGCGCTGACCAGGCCCCGCGAGCGAAAGCCGCTGTAACTCCTGTCGTAAGTAATATCACGATGGCGAGCAGGAACCGTCTATACTTCGATCGTCTGGAACGGACTCTCTTCATCCTATCCTCCTTTGTGAAACGCTTACATAGATTTAATACAAATTGTAAGCCGATGCTGCTGACGAAACAATTTCGATTCCTTTACATTCTCTTTCATTTTTTTTACCTTGAACATTGAAGAAGCCCCGCGCTTCGAGGAAGAGCAGGGCTTGGCTTTTATTCCACTCACCTATTTCGTTATGACTTGCTTATCTCGCAAACCCGCTCCGACTCGAGCATGAACGATTGCTCCCCGTGCCGCAGCTCCACAGGACACCCTTCGATCAATCGATACGTCGTCTGCTCCTTCGTTACGGATACCTCGACAAGGCTGCCGTGGAAGAGAACGCGGAACGTATAGCTCGTCCAAGCGGACGGAATTGTCGGGTTGAACGTAATGACTTCCTCGTCATGTCGCATGCCAGCGAAGCCGTTCACGATCGTCAGCCAGCTGCCGGCCATCGATGCGGAGTGGATGCCGTCCTTCACGTTGTTATGATAGTCGTCGAGGTCCATCCGTGCCGATTGCATAAAGTATTGGTACGCTTTCTCGATCTCGCCCAGCTCCGCGCCGACAATCGCATAGATGCTCGCGGACAACGAAGAGTCATGCGTCGTTAGCGGTTCGTAATACTTGTAATTGACGACCTTCTCTTCGCGCGTGAAGCGATGGCCTTGAAGATACATCGCCAGGACGAGATCTGCCTGCTTCAATACTTGGTATTTGTAGATAACCATCGGGTGGAAGTGCAGCAGCAGCGGATACTTCTCGCGCGGCGTATTCGCGAAATCCCACGGCGCCTTCTCCAAGAAGCTGTCGTCTTGCCCGATCAGCTGGCCCACGCGGTGAATATACATTTGTTCCGCCATCGTGGTCCATGCCTCGAGTTCACGCTCCTCCAGCCCGTATCTCGCTTGCACGCCTTGCCAAGCCGCCGTCTGCTCCAGCTTGCGGAGCGACTTCACCGTGAACTCGAATTGGTCCTTCACCATCAGGTTCGTGTAGGCATTGTTGTTCACCATTGCCGTGTATTCGTCCGGTCCAGTTACGCCGTTGATGCAGAAGCCTTTGCCTTCGATCCAATCCCCGGCATCCGCGAAGAAGCGGCAGGTCTCGACGAGAATGTCCAAGCCTTCTTGAAGGAGGTAGTCTTCATCTCGTGTCACCTCCACATACTTCTTCACCGCATACGCGATGTCCGCATTAATATGCAGCTGTGCGGAGCCCGCCGGATAATACGGCGACGTCTCTTCGCCGTCAATCGTTCTCCATGCGTATAGCGCTCCTTCGTACCCCAGTTCGGCTGCTCTTGCTTTGGCTTTCGGCAAAATCGAATGGCGATACTTCAGCAGCTGACGTGAAATTTCGGGACGGTTATATAGGAAGAAAGGCAGGATATACGTCTCCGTATCCCAGAAATAATGGCCTTCATAGCCTTCGCCGGTAATCCCTTTCGCCCCAATGTTCGTCTTCCCGTCGCGTCCAACCGATTGGAACAAGTGATAAGCATTGAATCGGAGTCCTTGCTGCAGGAGTTCGTCGCCTTCCACCGATACGTCGGCCACTTGCCAGAAGTCGGCTAGAATCTCTTCTTGACGCTCACGGAACCAGTTATACCCCTTCGCCTTCGCATCCGTTAACGCTGTAACGGCCATCGGCCAGAGCTCGGCTTCCTCATAATCCTTCGAAGCGAAGTACGCGATGTACTTATCCAGCACAACCGCTTGATCCGGCGCTGCTTCGCAGCGATAGCGAAGTTCGATTAGCTGCCCTTGCTCGTGACATGCGGATTCGTGTTCTACGTTCAGCGCATGGTTCACCGCCGAGACTAAAACGAATTTCGTATTCTTCGTCCGCTGCGCCGTGCCGTGAATCGCGCCGTCTGCTCGCAGCCCCTCGGTCAGGAGCACTTGCCCCGCGAAGCCGGAGCCTGTACGCGGATCACCCATCGTCACTTGATTCGTCACTTCGCCATTCAGCGTCGAGACGAACTCCATTTGTGCTGCTGCACTCCGTACTTTCGCTTCATACCGGATCAATGCCATATGCTTATTCACAAATGATGCCATCCGCTCGATGCGCAGCTCGACCTGCTTCCCTTGCCGTGTCTCCCAGACGATCTCACGGGTCATCACGCCCTGCTTCATGTGCAATTGACGCTTGTAATCGATGATCTTCGATTGCAGCACATCGAACTTCTCACCGTCGACCCAGAGGCTAATGCCTTTCGCGTCTGCGACATTGAGCATCGTCTGACGGTTCTTCGCGTAACCGAATGCTTCTTCTCCATATTGGATCGGCGTTGAATCATAGAACCCGTTCAAGTACGTTCCATTCAAGGAGTAGCCCTCCGGACCACTATATCCTTCTTCGGTATTCCCCCGCATGCCGATATAGCCATTCGCCACCGCGAATACCGTCTCGCAGCGCTGATTATGCGCCAGATTTACTTCTGTCTCCGTAATCGTCCACGGTTCTTGTGGAAATATAACTTTCCCTTGATGCATGTTGTCGCCCACCTCTCCTAATTACCCCCACAAACTTATCCATTCTATTATTATCAGAAAAAAAGAGCCCGGATCGGCTCTTCCCTTTCTATTCTATTCGCCTAATGTCTGCAAGAAAGACCAAGTCAATGATCCCGTCGACGGCAGAACGACATCCGCGCCGGATGGCTTTAAGACGTGCTCCTCACCGATTCCGACAGCGACCATCTTCGCCGATTTAATCGCTTCGACACCCGCCTGTGCATCTTCGATGCCTACGCAGAAAGCCGGATCGACACCTACCGCTTCCGCACCGCGCAAGAAGATGTCCGGTGCAGGCTTGCCGTGCGGAACCTCATCCGGATTCACGATATAATCGAACAAATCCGTTAATGCCAGTGAATTCAGGATTTGCGGCGCATTTTTGCTCGCCGATGCAATGACTGTGCGAATGTCAGCAGCGCGCAATTCCAACAGGAGCTCGCGAATGCCGGGATAGACATCCTTCGGCGACACGTTCACGAGCAGCTTCACGTATTCGTCATTTTTTTGCGTTGCCAGTGCAAGCTTCTCTTCCGCCGACAAATCGTTCGCACGATTGCCATGACGCAGAATCCGCTCAAGCGACTCCATCCGGCTGACGCCTTTCAACTGTTCATTGAATGCTTCATCGATCTCGATGCCGAGTTGAGCCGCAAGCTGCTTCCATGCGACATAGTGATATTCCGCCGTATCCGTAATCACGCCATCCAAGTCGAACAATACAGCTCTAATCTCCATTGCTATTCCCTCTCCCCTGGGACCTAACCCATCTATATCTAATGTTATTGCACGCCAGCTGCTTATCCCTTCATCGCGGAAGAAATCGAAATTCCTTCAATGAAGTACTTCTGTGCCACGAAGAAGACGATCAAGACAGGAAGCATGATCAGAATCGTCGCCGCCATCAGCATGTTCCACTCGATGTTATACAAGCCTTTGAACATGGATAATCCGAGCGCAAGCGTATATTTCTCAGTCGAATTCAAGTAGATCAATGGACCTTGGAAATCGTTCCATACGCCCATAAATGTGAAGATTCCCACCGCGACAAGCGGCGGTTTCGATAAAGGCAGCATAATCTTGGAGAAGATCTGCCAACGGTTCGCACCGTCCATGAATGCCGCTTCATCCAAATCTCTCGGAATCCCGCGCATGAACTGGCGAATCAAGAAGATGTTGAAGGCACCACCGCCGAAGAAGGACGGAATGATCAATGGCCAGAACGTATCAACCCAGCCAACTTCTTTGAACATGATGAACATCGGGATCATTGTAACTTGTCCTGGCAGCATCATTGTCGCGAGCAACACGAGGAACAACCAACGTTTCCCTTTGAATTTAAAACGAGCGAACCCGTACGCACAGAGTGCAGATGAGAATACCGTACCGATCAAGACCGGAACGAGAACGATCAATGTATTCTTTAGGAACGTGAAGAACGGAATGGCATTCACCGCATCGTTGTAGTTGCTCCATTTCCATACTTCAGGAAAGAAATTGTCACCGAATACTTCCCCAGGTGTCTTCAGTGAAGTCGACACGGTCCAGAGTAGAGGGACAAGTACAATCAATGAACCGCCGATTAAGATGAGAAGCGCGATCAGCTTCGCGAAATTTTTTCTAAATGATGTCTGTATATTCATGGCTATACCTCCTCAATCCTTATCATCATCGCCATTGTAATAGACCCAAGCCGACGAGGTGCGAATTACAATGAGGGTGAAGATCAAAATAATGGCGAACAGAATCCACGACAAGGCTGAAGCGTATCCCATTTCATAAGTTTTAAAGGCCTTGTTATACAAGAACAAGTTATAGAATAACGTCGAGTTGAGCGGCCCGCCGTTCGTCATAACGAAGGCTTGCGTGAAATATTGAAAACCACCGATGATCCCCATAATGAGGTTGAAGAAGATCGTGGGAGATATCATAGGAATCGTAACGCTAAAGAAACGGCGGACAATGCCTGCGCCATCCAATTGCGCTGCTTCGTACAGTTCTTCGGGAACACCCTGCAAACCAGACAAATAGATAATAATCGTATTACCAATACCCCATATACCCATCACAATCAATGCGCTTAGCGCGTATTTCGGATCTTGCAGCCAAGCAGGACCTTCAATGCCTACCAAGCTTAAGGCTTTGTTCAATATCCCGTACTCGGGATTCAGAATCATGATCCACATCATGGATACCGCAACCGCTGGAATAACCGACGGCATAAAGAAGATCAAACGGAAAAAATTCATCCCTTTTGTGCGCATATTCAGCATCATCGCGACAAGGAGGGAAATAATCTGATACAAAGGAACCGATACAAGTGCAAAGATGAATGTTACTTTCAATGATGTATAGAACAGTTCGTCGTGGAAGATATTCACGAAATTGTCCAGTCCAACAAACTCGATCGAGCCAATACCCGTAATGATGTCCCACTTGCTAAACGACAAGATGAGGGAGAAAATCATCGGTCCGATCGTAAATAGCAACAGTCCTAGAAACCATGGAAGGATAAATAAATATCCGGCTTTTTCTGAATGGGATTTGCGTTTCATAGAGACCTCCTTGAATCTATAGAGAGTGAAGCTGAACGATCTAGCTTCACTCTCATACATTGCCTTACTTCGTAATCTTGCTGTCTACGGTTTTCGCTGCTTCATTCAATGCATCTTTGACGGAGGACTGGTCAAGCAAAATTTTCTCCATCGCTTTGTTGAACTCTTCTACGAATACGGAACCATTGGAAGATACCATTGTTACTGGTTTTTTCGCGAAAGCCATCATGTCGATGATCGGCTTATCTTTAACTTCGGTTTTCTTCACTTCTTCAAGCTCGTTCACCGTTGCTGGAAGGACAAGACCTTTCTCAGAACGCAATACTTGTGCTTCTTTACCGGACAACCATTTTACGAGCTCATAAGCTTCTTGTTTGTGCTTGCTGTTCGCGTTAATGGCCCAGCCAGCTGCTGCAATGATACCGCCGCGCTCACCGTCAGCGCCTTTAGGAATCAAGCTTGTGCCGTAGTCTACTTTGGAACGATCCAAGTCATATTTCACCCAGCGTCCTGTTACCATCATTGCCAATTTATCTGTCATGAACATCGATCCGTCACCGCCGAGCGTCTCCGCATCTTGAGGTGTTGGCGATACTTTATCTGCACCTTTGGACATCGCTACGTATTTTTCCATCGCCGCGATCGTCTTGTCGCTGTTCATGAAGCCTTCAGCCTTCGTTCCATCTTCATTCGAGATGGCTGTGCCATTCGACCACAAGTAAGTGAAGATTGGATACTCCCACTTCGTTGCGTTGAATCCGAATTGTGTGATTTTACCTTTGTCGTCTTTCAGCGTTAGCTTTTTCGCTGCCGCATTCAAGTCGTCCCAAGTCCAGTTCTCGTTCGGATATTCCATGCCCGCTGCATCGAACAATTTCTTGTTGTACCAGAGGGACAATGGGTTGAAGTCTTTCGGCAAGTAATACGTTTTGCCATTGATATGTCCCATATCGAGTAGATCTTTTTGGAACATCGCTGTATCGAAGGATTTATCTGCTTCAAGATAGGAATCAAGCGGCTCAACAACGCCTTTATCGACATATTTGTAGTAGTCGCCTTCACCAATCAGGAATACGTCCGGCGCTTGGCCCGCAGCAAGAGATGTCGTTAACTTCGTGCCATAACCATCACCTGGAACCGGCTCGAACTTCACTTCAATGTTCGGATGGGACTTATTAAATTCTTCCGTTAGCTTCACTTCTGGGCCAGCTGATGCGACATCGCCCCATACAGTGAATTTCAATTGCACTTTTTCTTGGTCAGCAGTACCGGATTGGCTCTCATTTTTAGTATCACTGCTGCCGCCCGAGCAAGCGGATAATACGAGTGTTGCCATCATCGTTACGACCAGTAGAATTGCCCATTTTTTCATTGTAAAGACCTCCCTGATTTTTTAGAATTGCACGTTAAGCTCTTTATGAAATTTGATTGTACTACCATGAATGATGAGTTCCAACTCTTGCTCGCTTACTGTGACAATGTTCAATGTATCGCGTGTCACATGCACTTCCAAACGTGCACCTTGCCAGTATAACGGGAATTTGAATCCTGTCCATGACTTCGGCAATTTCGGATTCAGATGCAAATGGCCATCGAGCATGCGAACGCCTGCAAATCCCATCACGATACATTCCCAAATGCCGCCGATGGATGCGGAGTGAATCCCTGCGTCCGATGAGTGCATGTTCGGACCAAGATCAATCTCCGTCGCACGACGGAATAGATCGTAAGCTAAATCGATATCTCCAAAGTCGCCAGCTAGAATGCTGTGTGTCGACAAAGATAACGAAGAATCGTGTAATGTCTTTGGCTCATAATAGTTATAATTCGCTCGCTTCACTTCCGGTGAGAATTTATTCTCGAGCAGGAAGAATAGCATCATAATATCCGCTTGCTTGGACACTTGCAACTTACAAACCTGATCCAAGCTGTAGTCCAGGAATAAGCTTCCAACTTTTTTCTGCTTTTTATACTTCGTCAAATCAATAGTTTCGAGCGTTAGATACGTATCATCCTGCGGTACGATATTGTTCTCGTTCGGCGCCGGCAGATAAATCTGACCGATTTTGTCCGTCCACACACCATACGCTGCTGCGAGTCCGAGCTTCTCTTCCAACGAAGTGAGTAATTCAGGCCGTGTTGCCTTCAGCTCCTCATAATATTGAATCGCAAGCTCCATATTGAAATGCGCCATATAGTTCGTGAACGCATTGTTGTCGATATGCTCTTTGTACTCGTCCGGACCAATCACTTCATTAATATGGTATCTAGATGCCGATTCATCCCACTCTAGGCGGCTCGCCCAGAACGTTGCTGTATCGAATAACATCTCATATCCGTAACGGTCCATGAAGTCTTGATCGCCTGTTGCCTTATAGTAGTGCCATACCGCATAAGCGATATCTGACGTAATGTGCTGCTCAATAAATCCGGACCAAATCTTCGTCTGCAAGCCTGTTACGATATCCACAGCTCCCCAGACCGGTGTCACTTCGCCGTCTGTCGGCCAAGCTGCTTCCCACGGGTACATCGCGCCTTCGTAGCCGTTTTCTTTGGCCTTGCGTCTAGCGCCTTCAAGACCCAAGTAGCGGAATTCGAGCAAGGAGCGTGCAATTTCAGGACGCGTATAGATATAGAATGGAAGGATGAAGATTTCGGTGTCCCAGAACGAATGGCCTTTGTATCCTTCGCCGCTAAGTCCCTTCGCTCCAATTCCCATCCGATTGTCATGGGCTGGCGTCATCACAACAAGGTGATAAATGGCGAAGCGAATGGCGAGCAGATCAAATGGCTGTTCCGTTTCCACATCAATCGCATACTGTTCCCAGACTTTGCTCCAAGCTTGTTTATGTTGTTCGAATAATGCATCGTAACCCTGCGCATCCGCTTGCTTCAATTGTTCGAGCGCTGCTTCGCGCATCACTGCGAGCCCTTGACCTTCGAACGCTTTATCCCGGCTCGTATGCACGGTACTGATTTTCTCCATCACCAATGTTTCGCCGCTAGCAATCTTGCACGAATATTCCATCGCAATTTTGCGACGATCGATGTCCATCTTCGGCATCAATTCCACCGCTTGGCCTTGAAGCTTGAATTGATGGCTTGCATGCATGACGAAATCAACCTTCGATTCCGTTGTTGTCTGTAACAGCTGTAAGTATTTCTTGTCAAAAATCCGTTTCTCGCCCTCATGGAAATGCTGGCTTCCCGTGTTCGATAATTGAGCGTTGATGCCGGAACGAACCGTAAAGTCAATCTCACCATTCAGCGGCGTCACTTCCAATTTCATTCCGATCACATGCACTTGATCGAGCGATACGAACCGGCGGAACGTATAGCGAATTTGCTTGCCTTCCGGGCTCTCCCAGACGAAGGATCTAACGAGTTCCGCATGTCGCAGATCGAGGACACGGGAATAGTCTTGCGTACTGCCTTGTTCGAGGGAGAACCGCTTGCCATCGACGAACAGATCCAATCTTGTCACATCTGCCGCATTCGGAAGCTCGGTGACTTCGTTCTCATCGAACTTATTGAACGTGCCGTTCACGAATAGATTGCGTGTCTCACCGATGTAAGGTTCATCTGTCGCCGAGCGAAGTCCCATATAACCATTACCGAGTGACATGATCGACTCGCATTTTCCTAGAAGCAACGGGTCAAATTTTTCTTCGCTGAAAGTCCAGTTTTTCAAGGATTCTGTTAAAGTCTTGTTGTAATTAAGCATATAAACCTCCTGCCCCGAAAACGATTTCGAAATGATCCTTAAAAAACGAAAACGATTTCGGTGTGGTCAAAAAAATAATTGATGTTTGTCGAAAACGTTTTCATACGGATTATAGCATTCAAAAGTTTTGGGTGTCAATGTTTTATTTAAAATTCATTTTTCTTAGGTTATTCATATTGTTGGTCTTACTGGCCGCTGCTCGTGTGCTGATATAAGGGTTACGAATAACGGCTATCCGATCGCGAGCGTCGAGAACCCCGCCTGGCTCGAATACAGCATAATAAAAACACTATATACGCCCAGCACGAAGTTCACCGAAGCATAATAGAAGGAATAATGCGATGCTCTCACGATCTACTCACCCTGCATTACGCCATGGACACTTCGACGACGGACTCGCTCGACATATAGGTCTTCCCTTGCCATCCTACTCGAATGTTCCATTGCGATTCATTCGTCACCTGCAGCTTCAACTGCCCTTGTTCCACACGAAGCTGGATATCAATCCACGCATCTCCGATACGAACGCGATTCAATTGAATATCTTTGCCCTGCCAAGCAGTCGGAATCTTCGGTGCGATCGTTACGCTGCGGCGGTGTGCTTCCGGTTGTACCCCGATCATATGTCCGATCGTCGGCACCATCAAGGCATAGACCGTCCAAGCCTGTACGGCGCAGCCATAATCCGGCGACATCTCATTCATCGAGCCCGGCAATACGCGAGAAAAGGAACCATTCATCCGTTGTAACAAATCAAGCGCTGCATCAATGTCACCATACATCGCTTCGGCAACAGCATGGACACCTGTGCTAATGGTCATCGTACCCTGCTGGAATGTACCCGACAGATATGAGCCGTAAGGTCCGATAAAGTCTGCGTTGCGCATATGGCGAATGGCACTCTCACCTTTGGCGCGATCCGCAATGCCGGATTCCATCGGCGTGGAGATCACCCAGTTCTTATTGATTAACCAGCCTTGATCGACGGTCTCATCCTGGACGTGGGTAAGCTGATGCTCCAGATATTCACGATAGCCTTGAATACCGTTCTGCTCCGCCATGCTGATCAAGAATTCGACCTTCGGAAGGACATCCTGCTTCGATGCTACCGCATCGGCATACAGCTGCTGTTCTTCGTTCCAGAACGTTGTATTGATTGCCTGGATTGCGCGATCAGCCAACGCTTCATATTGCGAAGCACGCTCTGCTTCCCCTAGCTCAAGGCTCATCTGGACGAGAGATTGCATCGCTTTGGCCGTATACACGGCAGAATCGATCAACTCCATATTGAGACCTGCGATCTCAATGATGCCATAGCCTGACGGGAAGAGATCACCGTCCGGATCCATCTCATGCAAGAGCCAGTCCATTCCTTGCACGCAATACGTATAATGTTCTTCGAGGAATGCACGGTCGCCAGTCCAACGATACATATCCCATACCATGCTGATATAGTGCGCGGTTTCTTGCGTGTTCCCCGGGTTCGAGACCGCACCCATCGTCGTTATCTCGTGCACGACCCGGCCATTGCCATTCTGTTTCTTCGAGTTGTCGAGCAGAATTCGCATCGTATCCTTCGCTAGCTCATGATCACCAATGGCGAGCACGCCTTGCAGGGAATACGAATTATCGCAGCCGAACCACCATGGATAATGCGGGCTGCCTGCCGTTAATCCGCGTCCGATGCCATCAACTTGTTGAACCAGCCACTGATTATTCCATTTCACCCATGAGAAAATATCGCTGAATAATGACTCGCCTTCGATCTTCAGCTCCGCTCGCTCGCGGATCGCTTCATAAGTCGCTTTCTTCTCCACAAGCAGACGCGCATGTTCACGCACGAGCGTCTCATACGTCGCTTCGCATTCCTGCTTCGAAGCATACGATCCAGCCACGAAGAGATGAAAGGATAAACGTGCGTCCGCTTCAAGTGTAACCGTCGTCTCGAATTTCACGCCGCAGCCTTGGCCACTCGTGAATTCCGGCCCGAATAGCGCTTCACCGATCTCATATTGCTCACCCGGCAAGCTCGTACCGATCATCGCATGCCATTCATGATCGCAATCCTTCGCATGCATCACACGATTCGTACTCGCTTCCACGATGTCCTTCGCGCCGTCCAGAATGCCGATTTCATCAGAGAACCAGACCGGACGCAAGTCCGTGCGAGCTAAGAGCTCTAACTTCAATCGTGTGGGACGATCTGCGTAATTATGCAGG
The DNA here is from genome assembly GCF_009363075.1 of Paenibacillus guangzhouensis. Lineage (NCBI taxonomy): Bacteria > Bacillati > Bacillota > Bacilli > Caryophanales > Paenibacillaceae > Paenibacillus > Paenibacillus guangzhouensis. The sequence goes on from NZ_CP045293.1 coordinate 4,327,047, forward strand.
TCATAACGAACAACCAAGCCCTTCTCGTGTTCCGGTGCAAATTGCTCGCGTTCGATGGCAACCGGGATATGTCCCAGGCCATGATCGTAGTGGAATGCGTTCCCCCATGGGTATGTGATGTATTCATCCGATTTCGACCAGACGGAAATGCCGCGGTCCAAATCGGTTACCCGAAGCCAAAATCCATCTAATAACTTAATCGGATGCAGCCATACGCCACCCATTTCATTCGCAACATGGTGCCCGAAATCCGGGAAATAGCCATCCTGTGTTCCAATCGCTTTGACATATTCTCCTGCCGTTAAGTACACATTAAAGGGATGCTTGCTATTGACGGCCTGCGTCGATGACAATTGACTATCGCTGTTATACATAGCTCGACCAACTCTCCTTATAACTTCAAGGTACATACGCTTCATTGTGTTTCTACCGTGCTGCCACCATGATATCGAAAACGTTTTCGATCGTTGCCAAAAAAAGAAATGATTTCGAGATTCAATAAAAAATGAATACATGAAAGCATTTGCACATTGATTATAGTTCTTTGATTGTCTCTCTGTCAACTATTTTGAACGGCATCATAATGTGCCGGCCTTTCTCTTCTTTCTCCAAAATATGAATGACTTGTTCGCAGGCTTGATAGGCAAGCTTATGGAAGTTCTGCCGCACAGTCGACAGCTTCGGTGTCGTATAACTCGATAACACAATATCATCAAAGCCAAGAATGGAGATATCCTCAGGAATTCGCACACCGATCTCGCGGCAGCGATTCATGAACCCGATTGCCATCAGATCACTCGCGAAAAAAATTGCCGTAACATCACGATGCTGCTCCAAATATGAATCAGCAAGTTCATAAGCGGATTCTTCCGAATAATCGGAATTCACGACGATCGCTGGATCATATGTAATCCCTTGCGCCGCTAGTGCGGCCTGATACCCCTCAAGACGCTGACGGCTGACTACCGCGAATTCATGCCCGTTAATCATACCGATTCTCCGGTGCCCCTTCGAGATTAGGTACTCCACACCCATCTTAGCCGCACTCACGTTGTCCGTCGACACCGAGCCGGTATGCTCGCTCGCGAGATCTGTATCCAGTACAACACAAGGGAAGTCGCTATTCACGATTTCTTGAAAGTAAGGGTCAGTCGTCTTAAGTCCCGTGACGACGGCGCCGGCGATTTTATGATCTTTGCAGAATTTCCAGTACGACTTATTCTGCTGCTCGGACAAGCTGCGCGTATAGATAACGACCTCATATTTATAATCGACTGCGGCCGCATAAATACCGCTCATGATCTGGAATAGGACGCCGTCCTTGCCGTTCGCCCGCTCGAAGTTCGAGAAGATCAACGCAATGGACTTCGTCACCTTCTGCTTCAAGTTCTTCGCAAGCATATTCGGCGTATATTTGAGCTCTTCTGCGACTTTCAACACTTTGCGTCGGGTGTCCTCATTGACATCCGCGTACCCGTTCAACGCTTTCGATACCACGGTAACGGATACTTTAGCCGCTTTCGCTACATCTTTAATTGTTGTCATCCAATTCCCACCACCGTATCCATACTCTCACAAAACAATAGCAAGTCCTTCTGGACGTGTCAAGCAGGTTACGGGATTCCGGCGGTGGATCGGAATACGATTCCCCCCTATTGCATCTACGAAGCTTCCGTCGGGACCGCGGCTTCACGATCCTCTTTCACAGCGGGGTCTTGCCATACGGTGCTCTTGATTTCACGCTGCAGCACGGGAAGCACCTCTTCAGCGAAACGCTGCAGCTGCTCTTCCTGTTCGGATTCGGTCAATCCATCAACGCTAATGCTCAGTACTTGATGTCCAAAAGCTTCTTGGTAATCCAGAATTTTCTCGATGACTTGATCTGGACTGCCGATCAGTGCCGGCCCGTTCGCAATCACATCTTCAAGACTGACGAACGGCGATTGATTGTGCTTCGACGATTCCGTTACGCTGAACGCATTGTAATATGGCCGATAACGCCGGATCGCCTCCTCGCCTGTCGTTCCGAGATATAGACTGCCCGATCCAGCGCCGACGACGGCTCGGGCTGGGTCATGCCCGTAATAGGCGAGCCGCTCCCGATAATGATCGATTAGCGCCTTGTACTTCGCCTGCGGATGGAAGGAGTTCGACGAGAAGATCGGTTCGCCGTACTTCGCCGCGAGCTCCGTCGAGAGTGTACTGGACGCGCTGCCGTGCCATACGGGAATCGGCTTCTGGTATGGCCGTGGATACGTCGTCACCCCTTCGATCGGCGGACGGTATCGGCCCGACCAAGTGACATCCTCTTCCGACCATAACCGGCGGAGCAGCCCATACCGTTCAGCCAAGGACTCCCACTGCTCCTCCTCGGTAATGCCGAAGAGCGGATAGTGGCGTGGGTCATTTCCTTTGCCGATAATCATCTCCAAGCGGCCGCCCGATAGGTGATCCAGCGTCGCATAATCTTCCGCGACGCGCACCGGGTCCAGCACGCTTAACACCGTCACGGTCGTAAGCAAGCGAATCCGGGAAGTCTGCGCCGCAATCGCGGTGAGCACGACCGGCGGCGAGGAGGAGAGGAACGGCGCCCCATGCCGTTCGCCGACGCCATACGCATCGAACCCCAGCTTCTCAGCCAGCACGGCTTGGCGGATGACATTCCTGAATTTCTGCTGCGCCGTCCAGGATTCCCCAGTCACGGCATTCGGGATATTCATCATTAGACTAAATAATGCAACCTTCATGATCCTGAGCCCCCTCTCAACCTGTACGCTAAAAATTAATTCACGAGCGGCTCTGGCTTATCTTGGTCGCGGAACGCAGCATTCCGTTCCAACTCCACAATTAGCTCGCTGACGGATGCGTCAATACGATCCTTCAGTTCTTGGGTCAGCTCGAATCCGCCATGCTCGGTCCGGCTGACCCACTGATCGACGGCGTATACACCGCTTAGAATATTCGTGCCGCCTAGCGCCGCGACGACCGGTTTCAACGCATAATCAATCGCGAGCAAATGAGCGATCGACCCGCCGATGAAGAGCGGCAGCACCACCTTGCCTTGGAATCCCTTCTGCGGGATAAGGTCCAGGATGGTCTTCAGCGCACCTGAATATGATGCTTTGTAGACCGGACTTGCCAGAATGACGGCGTCCGCCCGCGCGATCGTCGCCAGCGCCTGCTGAATCGCCGGGCTGTTGAAGTTCGCGCGAAGCAGATCCTCCGCCGGAAGCTCTGCTGCCGACACGACTTCGACATCATAACCGGACAGCGCCAGATGGTCCGTCGCATACTGCGTCAGTCCGAATAATCTCGATCCTTGTGTTGGATTACCTGCTATTAATACCACGCTGCTCATTGTCATCCTCCTTAAGTGCGTACGGCGAGCCGTACGAGAATACGCGTCCCCAGCACCAGCATGCGCTCATCGAGGTCAAAGTGCGGCTGATGGATCGCATGGGTCATGCCTTGCTCCGGATTGCCGCAGCCGATGAAGGCGAATGCGCCGGGCACTCGGTCCAGGTACCAGCCGAAGTCTTCGCCAGCAAGACTCGGCGGCGACAGGCTGTGAACCTGCTGCTCCCCGAGCACCGCTGCCGCGGCTTCCTTCACGCGCGACACGGCTTCGGCATCGTTCACCACGGCGATGCCTTCGCGCAGCTCAAGCTCGAAGCTCCCGCCGGCAGCTTCTGCAATCGTCGTTCCGATTCGCCGCAATCCTTCCGTTATGGCCGCAACCGTCGGCTTGGTGAATGCGCGGAAGGTGCCGGCCAGTTCGCTGTGCGCCGCGATGACATTGATGGCTGTTCCCGCCTGCAAGGTGCCAAAAGCCAGCACGGCAGCTTCCCTCGGATCCACCTTGTGCGCCATCAAGCCATTCGCTTCCGTCACGAACCGGGCGGCCATCTGCAGGGCATCCACGGCCAAGTGCGGCGCGCTGTGATGCCCCGATGTGCCCTGGAAACGAACCCGGAAATGGCTGGACGCCGCCATCGCCTCCCGATCATGGATGCCCAGCGTGCCAATCGGCAGCTCGGGCATGACATGAAGTGCATAACACAGTGTCACGCCCTCCAGGATGCCGGCCTCGATCATGTCGCGTCCGCCGGACAGCAGCCGCCCGTCCAGCGGACTCTTCGCCGCGCCTTCTTCGGCGGGTTGGAAGACGAAGCGGACGGTGCCTCGAAGGCTGCCACGGAACTGTGCGAGCGTCTTAGCGGCCCCGAGCAGCATCGCGGTATGCGCATCATGGCCGCAGGCATGCATCAGACCGTCCCGCCGCGAACGATAAGGCACATCGTTCGCTTCCAGGATCGGCAGCGCATCCATGTCCGCGCGGAGCAGCACGATCGGCCCGTCGCCCGCTTCACCGCGAAGCGTCCCGACCACGCCGCTCCCGAAGTGTGGACCGACCTGTCGCTGCACGTCGATGCCCCAGCGCTCGAGCAGGTCTGCCACGATGCCAGCCGTCCGGCTCACATCATAGAGCAGCTCCGGATGCTGGTGAAGATCGCGGCGGATCGCCACCAGTTCCTCGTGCAGCGTGCCGGCATAAGCCATCATGTCATGTATATGTTCCATGGTCAGCTGTTCGCGCCTGCGATTTAAGAGCGAACGCCTTCCGCTTCCGCGGCGGCTCTTGCCCTCGTATATTGGTTCTCCGGAATCGGCAGCCCAAGATTGCCCCGCAGTGTATCGCTCTCGTACTCCGTCCGGAAGATGCCCCGTTCTTGCAGAATCGGAACGACCAGTTCGACGAAATCCTCCAGTCCGCGCGGCACGGCAGCTGCTAACATGAATCCATCGGCTGCGCCTGCCTCGAACCACTCTTGCACGCGATCCGCTACCTGTTCGGCGGTGCCGATGAAGCTGGTGCGCGGCGTCGCCGATTGAAGCGCCACTTGCCGTAGGGTGAGCCCTTTCTCCTTCGCATCCTTCTTGATCATGTCCGTACCGCTCTGGAAGCTGTTCTTGCCTAGATCGCCGAGCTCAGGGAACGGCTCATCCAGCGGATACTGCGAGAAGTCATGATGCTCGAAGAACCGGCCCAGGTAATTGAGCGCATTCTCGATCGTTACGAGGCTCGCCACCTCTTGATATTTGCGCTCCGCTTCCTCTTCTGTGCTGCCGATAATAGGACCGATCCCCGGGAAGATCAGCACATCATCCGGGTTGCGGCCGAAGCTCGCGGCACGCGCCTTCACGTCCTGCGCGAACTGGATCGCCTCCTCGAGATTCTCGGCTCCGGTGAAGATCGCGTCCGCTTCCTTTGCGGCATAGTTCTTGCCGACTTCCGATGCGCCGGCTTGGAAGATCACCGGTCCGCCTTGCTTCGACCGCGCGATGTTGAGCGGTCCTTTGACCGAGAAAAATTCGCCTTCATGGTTGAGCGTATGCACTTTGTCCGGATCGAAGAAGATTCCTTTCTCCTTATCGCGAATGAAGGCGTCATCTTCCCAAGAATCCCAGAGCCCGCGCGTGACTTCCAAATATTCCGTCGCAATCTTGTAACGCTTATCGTGTTCCGGATGCTCCTTCTTACTGTAATTGAGCGCCGAGCCCTCCAGCGGGGACGTCACCACATTCCATCCGGCGCGGCCGCCGCTAAGCACATCGAGCGAGCCGAATTGGCGCGCCACCGTGAACGGTTCGCTGTACGATGTGGACAAGGTGCCGACGAGACCGATATTCGAGCTGATGGAAGCAAGCGCGCTTAATAACGTCAGCGGTTCGAAGCGGTTCAGAAAGTGGGGAATGGACTTCTCGTTAATGTACAGTCCGTCCGCGATGAAGATCAGATCCAGCTTGCCTTGCTCCGCTTTGTGTACCCAGCTCTTGTAGAGCTCGAAATTCACGCTTGCGCCTGGATCCACGTCCGGGTGCCTCCATAGGGACGTCCCTCCGCCAACGCCATGCAAAAGAGCTCCGAGCTTTAACTGTTTTTTCTTAGTCATGATTTCCATCCTCCTTATCGTCTCTTATCCTCTTATACCGCGACTGCCGCCTGCTTCGTCCGTTTAATCTGCCCAAGATGGCCTTGGACATGCCGCGTGAAACCTTGAACGATCGTCTTAATGCTCACCGTCTCGCCCTTGAAGTTCACGCCTGTCTTTGCAAGCTCCTCTTCGCTGAGCCGCTCAATGAGCAGACTGTTGTACTCCAGAATCGCGTGGAACGCATCCAAAATATCCGATAATTGGCCGCGATTCGCATGCTGGCCGCTCACCCAAGCATCTTGGTTGAAAGCGGGAAGCTGCGCCGTTGTGCCGGCGAGAATGTCTCGGATCCGGAACGAGATGACGAAGCTGTGATCCACCAAATGGGAGACGACCTCCTGTACGCTCCACGCCTCCGGAGAAGGTTTCCACTTCTGCTGCTCCTCGCTTAGTCCTTGCACGGCATTCACCAACTGCCCATGGGTATTCAAAAATGCTTCCAAATCGATATCACTCATTTCGATCTCCTCCTCATGACTTGCTTGATACAGATGCCGTCTGCTGCGTGAACCTTGAGAGCGCGAACGGCCGAAGGTCCAGCTGCACCTGCTCTTCCACTGCGAGCTGGGAGAGTATCTCACCGACGACGCTTGCGAATTTGAACCCGTGGCCCGAGAACCCTCCAGCCACCAAAATATGTGAATAAAGCGGATGCCGATCGATCATGAAATCTTCATCCGGCGTTAACTCGTATTTGCATACTGCACCTTGGATCAGCCGCCCCGCAGCGCCGGGCATATAGCGATGAAGCACGGACCGAAGATCCTCCTCATCCTCCGCCAGGCTGCCGAATGGCTGAATCGGATCGCCAGGCTGCCACTCAAGCCCGGTATCGTGACGGCCGATCTTGAGTCCCCCACCACCGATATCCGGGAAGCCATAATAGGTACCCTCTCCCGTATGCAGCGTAAATCCGGGGAACCGACCGGCTTGATAATCGATACCGGTTGTCTCGAACCATCCCACGACTTTGCGGACAGCTCGGATCGGAAGCGTGACGAAAGGTGCCAGCGTGCGGAACCATGCGCCTGCCGTAAGAATGACCTTTGCTCCGGCGAAATCGCCCTCCCGGGTATGAACCACGACGCCGTCCTGCAGCGGAGTAATCCCATGAACCGGGGTATGCGTGCGAAGCTCCGCCCCATGGGCCAGCGCCAGCGTGCGATAAGCATCGACGCAGGCTTCGCTCCGCAGGTATCCAGCCGCCGGCTCATACATCGCTTCGAAATGCTCAGGCAGCCGAATCCCCGGCCAACGATGCTGGATCTCTAGCGCCTTCAGCCATTCCGTCCGAACCCCGCGCTTCGCCGCCTTCGGAATTCGATCCTTCAAGGAATAGAGTGCAGGATCCGTTATATTCAGGACGCCGGACGGAACGAGCAGTTGCTTCTCCGCGAGCAGCTCCAGGTCGTTCCAGAGCTGATGGGCGCGTATCGCCATGTCGGTATAGACGGCATGACCGCCGTAGGCGTGGCGGATCAGCCGCGTCTCGCCGTGATGGCTGCCTTCGCGGTGCGGCGGATCATCGGCGTCCAGGAGCAGTGTGCGTACGCCCCGCTTCGCCAGATAATAACCGGCGCTCATGCCCATCGAGCCGGCACCGACGATGATGACATCATAGCTCTTCTGCGTAGACGCTATAACTGTTCACCTCCACCATGCCCGAGCTGCTTCAAAGCGTGTACCGCGAGCTCCGTGAAGAAGCGGATACTGACCGGAATCGCGGCTTCATCCAGCGTAAAGGCCGGGTGATGCCACTCCTGCGTGCCGGCCGTGCCCATGAAGACGAACAGTCCCGGTACCTCCTGCTGATAGACGGCGAAATCTTCGCCCGCCGGTGAAGGCACCGGCACGACCGTCTGCAGACCGGCAGCCGCAGCCGCGTCTTGCGCAAGCTGCGCCAACGCCTCGTCATTATGAACCGGCGGCGGCCCGCCGATCCAATCGACCTTGGCGCTCGTGCCAAGCGCGGCCGCAACGCCTTCAACCACTTGGGTGAACCGCTCCAGCACCTGCTTGCGCACCTGCTCGTCGAAGGTGCGAATCGTGCCGTCGAGCACCGCCTTGTCGGGAATGACGTTCCAAGCCGTGCCGCTGTGCAGCTTCGTCACGCTGATGACTGCGCTCTGCAAAGCGTTCACGTTCCGGCTGACGATCGATTGCAGCGCCGTGATGACATGCGCGGCGGCGACGATCGGATCGAGTCCGGCGTCCGGAACGGCGGCATGCGAACCTTTGCCCTCGATCTCGACGGTGAAGCCGTCAGCCGCCGCCATCAGCGGGCCGCCCTTAATGCCGACCGTGCCGACAGGAAGATCCGGCTTGTTGTGCATCGCGAAGATCGCTCGGACACCTGTCAAGGCGCCGCTATCGATCACTTGCCTTGCGCCTTTGGCCCGCTCCTCCGCGGGCTGGAAGATGAAGCGCACGGTACCCTCCAGCTCCTCTTCGATGGCTTTGAGGGCATACGCCGTTCCGATTAGCGCCGCGGTGTGGAAATCATGCCCGCAGGCATGCATTTTGCCAGGGATCTTGGACGCATAGGGGAGTCCGGTCTCTTCTTGGACCGGCAGCGCGTCGATATCCGCGCGCAGCGCAATGATCGGTCCTTCGCGCCGGCCTCCGACTTCGGCAATAATGCCCGTCGCCAAGGGGTAATCGACAATGCGGATGCCGGCTTCCGCCAGCCAACTGCGGATCGCTTGGGTCGTCTCGAATTCTTCGTTCGACAGCTCCGGATATTGATGCAGATGCCGGCGGATCTGAATGAATTTGGCGTCATCTGTCTCTTGAATCGATGCGAGTTGCTCTGAAGACACCTCATCACCCTCCTTCGTGTATTTGTTCCAAGTGTATGTCTAGACTTCCGCTACAGTACTACTCAGTGCCTCGCTCAACAGCTCGAAGGAACGGAGGCGCTTCTCGAATGGCGCGATGTTGCTCGTCACGACAAATTCGTCTACGCCGGACGCCTGATGGAGCGCTTCGAATTTCGCACGGACCGTCGCCTTCGTTCCTTTCGTGATAAGCGGCTCATGCTCTTCGATCGTATAGGCTTCATTCGATTGCCGGCCGAACTCTTCTGCCTGCTCGCGCGTTCCGAGCGTTAGCGTCTTGCCGCTGGCGAGATGAATCTTCACCAGCTTCTGCGGGCCGACCAAGCTCTCTGCTTCTTCCTCCGTGTCAGCGACGGCGACGGCCAGCGCGATAATCACCTGCGGCTCCGTCCCACGTTTGCGATCGAATCGTTCGCGGTAGCTGCGAATCGCCTCCAACGCAATGCTCTCATCCCCGTTGATGAACAAGGAGAAGACGTAAGGCAAGCCGAGCTCTGCCGCGATCTCCGCGCTGCCTACGCTGGCACCGAGCACGTACAGCTCAGGCGGTGCTTCCGGCGAAGGTGATGCCTTCAATCCGAACAACGGATGCTCCGCCGGCAGGCGGTGATGCACATATTGATCCAGCTCCACGATTTTGTCAGTGAGCGAAGCCGGATCCGCCGCGCCACGCTGCAGTGCCTGCGTGCTGCGCGGTAATCCGCCGGGCGCACGCCCAACGCCTAAATCGACGCGGCCCGGCGCGAGGGAAGCGAGCACGTTAAAGTTCTCCGCTACTTTATAAGGACTGTAATGCTGCAGCATGATGCCGCCAGATCCAATGCGAATCTTCTCCGTGCGCGCCAGCAAATATGATATGAGGACCTCCGGCGAAGAACCGGCGAGCTGCTCCGAATCGTGATGTTCGGATACCCAGAAGCGCCGGAATCCGAGCTGTTCGGACTTCTGCGCCAGCTGAACCGTGCGCGCGAGCGCCTCTTCGGCCGTATCCCCGGGATAGATTGGGCTTTGATCAAGAACACTGATTGTAATGGCCATACCGTGTGCCTCCTAAATGCTATAGTTAAGCTCTGGGGTAATGCGCTTCAAGAACTGCTTTGTGCGTTCTTCCTGCGGGTTATTGAATAGCTCTGCCGGCGTCCCCTCTTCGACGATGACGCCACCGTCCATGAACACCACGTGATTCGCCACATCCCTGGCAAAGCCCATTTCATGCGTGACCACGATCATCGTGATCCCTTCTTTGGCAATCTTCCGAATCACTGCGAGCACTTCGCCAACCAATTCCGGATCGAGCGCCGACGTCGGTTCGTCGAAGAGAATAACCTCCGGCTCGAGCGCCAGCGCCCGGGCGATCCCCACCCGCTGCTGCTGTCCGCCGGAGAGCTGGCTTGGATAGGCATCCAATTTGCCTCCTAGCCCGACCTTCTCGAGCAGCGCGATGCTCCGTGTCTTCGCTTCTTCCTTCGATAGCTTCTTCACGATCAAAAGTCCTTCCATGACGTTCTCGAGCGCCGTCTTATGCTTGAACAAATTGTATTGCTGGAACACCATCGCGGATTTCTGCCGCAACTGGTAGATATCTTTTTTGCTCGCATGCTTGACGTTTAGATGGTAATCGCCGATGACGATCTCGCCGTCATTCGGCTTCTCTAGGTAGTTCACGCAGCGCAGCAGTGTCGTTTTGCCGGAACCGCTCGGTCCTAGAATAACGACGACCTCCCCTTTCTGCACGGTCAAATCAATCTTGTTCAGCACCTGGTGGCGTCCGAATGATTTCGTTATATTTTTGAGTTCGATCATGCTACCCCACCTCGATTGTATAGATTGATTCGCTTCTCGATCACAGCGGTAATCCGCTCGATGATCAGCGTGAGCCCCCAGAAGATGACAGCGGCTGCCAGATAAGCCTCGAAAAACTTCCAGTTGGTCGACGCCACGATCTGCGCCTTCGCATTAATGTCCACGACCGATACGGTGAACACGAGCGTCGATCCGTGTAGCATGCCGATCACCGAGTTGGACAAGTTCGGCAGGCTCACCGCCAAGGCTTGCGGGAAGACAACGCGGCGCAGCGCCTGCGGCGTCGTCATCCCGACGGAATAGGCGGCCTCCAGCTGACCACGGTTCACCGCCAGCAAGCCGGAGCGAATGACCTCGGACATGTAGGCGCCGGCCGTAATCGAGAACGAGATGAACGCGAAGCCGATCATCGGAATTGAAGAGGACTTGAAGCCCCAGCCGAACTGTTCGGACAAGGCGTCCAGCAGCACCGGCAAGCCGAAATAGATTAATAGAAGATGCGTCAGCATCGGCGTTCCACGGATAAAGGTGACGTAGCCCGATGCGATCTGCCCGAGGACGGGTACTTTAAATATGCGCAATAGCGCCACGATGAGTCCGATGATAAAGCCTGCAGTAACCGAGACGAACGTGATCACCAAGGTTGTCGGAATGGCAGACAACAACTGGATGAATGCCGTCCCGATGAACGATATATCAAGTTTCATAAGTCCGCTCCTCCTTTGCCGGAATCTACGCTCGCGACCATGCTTCGGTACGAGCCTTTGCGTTCAAGACGAAATCGACTGCGACGCTCCGGCCCGTCTGTCTGTTCATGCTGCAAGAGACGGCGCTCCGCTAAGAGCAGGAGCTTCTCGAGCGTCAGGCTCACGACGAGGTAGATCAAAGCGAGCGAGATGTAAGCTTCGATGAAATGCTGCGTGAGCGAGCCGAGCGTCTGCGCCTTGCCCGTCATTTCCATGACACCGAGCGTGAAGGCGAGCGACGTATCCTTCAGCAGCGCAATGACGAGGTTCGAGAACACCGGGACCGCAATCGCCATTGCCTGCGGCAGCACGATCCGGGTAAATGCTTGATAGCCCGTCATCCCTACCGCATAAGCCGCTTCGACCTGCCCGCGATCGACCGCCGTCACCGAAGCCCGTATCGTCTCCGACATGAAAGCGCCGGTATGCAGACCATACGTAATAATGACGAACATGAGTACCGGCGCTTTGGAGATATCGAGATGCGCCAACTTCAGGATTTCAGGCAGCCCATAGTAGAACAAGAACAGTTGAATCAAGATCGGCGTTCCTCGGAAAAAAGAGACATACACTCTCGCCAGCGTGTTCAACACCGGAATCCGATACAGCCGGGGAAGGGCGATGAGAAATCCCACGACAATCCCCACGAGAAGCGAACCTCCCACAATCAGCAGCGTCATGCCGAGCGTCGACAGCAGCTTCGGCAAGTAGCTTAATACATACGTGATATCAAACGGGGCTCCCATGAGCTTCCTCCTCCCCTTCTAGACCATGTGCATCGCGAATTATTTCTTATCAGCTGTAAAATCCGATCCGAGCCATGTTTTGCTGAGCTCGCCTAGCGTACCGTCCGACTTCAGTTCTTTGATGGCTCCATCGATGTCATCCGCCAGCTTCTGCGATTCCGGATCATCCTTGCGGAAGACGAAGAGGATATCGGCTTCCGAAAGATCGTCGCCCGTTGCCTTCAACTTGCCTTGCGGATCGATGAGCGGCAGTGAGAAGTCCGCGCCGATTGTCGCTTCCACGCGCCCTGTCGTAATCTGGTTCACGGCATCCCTTGCCGCTCCGCTCTGATAGACGATATTAATGGCATTGTTATTCGCCTTGTTATAATTTTCTAAGATCTGTGCTTCAGCACTGGTAGCGCCGGTCAGCACCTTTTTGCCCTTCAAATCATCCAGCGATTGAATCGAATTGTTGTCCTTCGCGACGATGATTTTATTTCTCCAATGGGCATATGGCTCTTTATTGAACAGGTACTTCTGCTCGCGTTCCGGATTCTTCTCCATCTCATGCGCAACAAAATCGATTTTCTTCGTCTCTAGGCTGAGTAGGAGATTCGCGAATTCCTGGGTTTGCAGCTCAAATTCGTATTGCGGAAGACGCTTATCGATTTCACGAACCAATTCCACGTCGAAGCCCGTCAGCTTCCCATTCTCGTCGATGAAGCAAATTTTCGGAAAATTCGTCCCTGTGCCGACAACGATCTTCTTGACCCCCGCCGTGGCATTGACGGTTCCCTCTTTGTCTTGATCCGCTGACTTCGCGCCTGTGCCGCAGCCTGCGATCACCCCCGTGAGCAGTAACGTTGCAACGAATAGCCATGATTTACGCATGATCTCATCCCCTTTTTCACTAAATTAAGATAATTCCTATCTGTTTAGTATGAATTTGTTGACACTAACTTTACCGCGATTTACCGCTCGCGTCTAATAGAGTTTTTCTATTCGGTTATGCAAAACCTTAATGCAACACATCCGCGCCCCATTCTAGCAGCGCTTCCGCAAATCCGGTATGGGCATCATGCAGCGTGATCAGGTTAGTCTGCAGCGCGATTCCGGCCGTTTCCGTAATCTCGATCGGGACGAGCAGCCCCGCTCCGACCTCCTCTTGCACACACAGCCCCGGCAGGAAGCAGATGCCCGCACGGCGCAGCACAAGCTTCTTCGCGGTCTCCGAATTATCGACCTGGAACGCGATGTTCGGCGGCTGCTCCAGACTCTCGAATACCCGATGGATCCGCAGCCAATCGAGCGAACCGCATTCGAAGAAGATTAGCTTCTCATGGCGTATCTCCCGAATGTCCGCTCTGCCCACGGCAGCCAAAGGATGATCCTGATAGACATAGAGCCGGATCGGATCCTCGAAGAACGCATACGACTGAAAAGCGGGGTTCACTAACTTGCGTACGATGGCAAGATCCAGCTCTTTGGAAGTCAGCTTCGCGGCCAGTTCATCCGTGGTCGCGGTCGTTATTTTGAAGCGCATATCGGTATATTGCTGTTGGAGCCGCATCAATAGATGGGGCATCAAATAATTCGACACCGACACGGTGCACCCGATCCGCAGCTCGTTCGGCGTTGCGCTTTTGGCGTGCAGGTGATGTTTGCCCTTCTGGTAAGTCTGAACGATTTGCTGGGCGAAAGGGAGAAACTGCTTGCCCTTCTCCGTGAGATGGATTTGCTTTCCAAAGCGATCGAATAATCGGCAGTCGAGCTCCCGCTCCAGCGACTGAATTCGTGCCGTTACGGTCGGTTGGGACAGGAACAACACATCCGCCACCTTATTGAAGCTCCCATAGTGGTTGATATAGACAAAGGCTTCGATGTTCTCAATATTCAATGAACCCACCTCCATATTCTTATTATTCAGATAAAAATAGACGGTTTTATTACAATCGAAAGGCATGTAAATTATTTTTATCTTATGGAGTAAGATTTTTATTGTCAATCCAAATTTCGGTGGGGTACGGATTATTTTCATTGAAATTTTCAATAACGTTATTAATATTTGTAATTTCCTATATGTTTACTTGGAATATGAGGTTATACTGAAATACAAAAATGATGATATCGATGAGAGGGAGTGACCGAAATGTCGGCACCACAAGACATTCATATCCGTGATGCAGAGGAATTCGAACAGGAAGCGATCGCGCAAGTCATGATCGAAGCCTATCAGCAATATGCGCAAGATTTGCCACAGCCGCGTTGGGAAGAATACCGGAATTCCATTCGGAACTCCGTCTACGGCCATGCGCCACATGCCCGAATTGTCGCAGCATTGGATGGGGAGATTATCGGCAGCGTTCAAATGTTCCTCTCCTCCGAAGCCGCGTACGGCAAACCCGAACTGGGCATCCAATCGCCTATCATTCGACTGCTGGCCGTATCGCCTAGCTATCGCGGACGCGGCATCGCTACCCTGCTCATTCAAGAAGCCGCTCGCCGATCGGTGCTGCTGGGTTACTCCACGCTCCATCTGCATACGTCGGACATGATGGCCTCCGCTGTGCAGCTGTACGAACGCCTGGGCTTTGAGCGCGCGTATGAAGCGGATACCCGGAACGGCGAGACGCTCGTGAAGAGCTATTGGCTGGATCTGCGCAAGTCATCCTTGCTGGAACGCGTGGTGTAGCGAGCGCGCCATTCACTGCTTCTTGCGGCATCATTGTCTACTGGCGAGCAAGGATTGCGCACCGGCCAGCAACCCATCTTACAACCACTTGCTGATGATGTGATATACCTATCATGGATTCCATCCAACATGACGGAGCTGTAGGTGTGCTGCGTCGTGCCTATGCTGGATTCCTGCACCATAGATCGCACAGATGCGCTATAACTCATCCAAACCATCGGAAGTTACTGCAAATATCCACTGTAACAGCCCAACCGTCGTTTTTTATACCAATGTTACTGCCATAATCCACTATAGCTGTGAAAATGTTAAAAAGAGGGGGCCGTTGGGGTACCCTCTTCTTTATAGCATAGCACTCGCTAGCTCCGACAGCTTCTGCATCGTGTTCCAATTGCGCGTAGTCACACGACCGCCAAGCTTCTGCAGATTCGCAGCGAGCTTGGAATCCAGCACGCTCTGGCGGAATAAGAAATAAATCTCGCAGCCTTGCAGCTGAAATTCATCGCGTTCAGAGATATCCTTCGATAAAATGTCCGCCATCTTCTGATCCGGTGCCTCCGTTAATACCGAGATCTGAATCGTCTGTCCCTCCGTCAGCTTCTCCACCTCATAAGGGCATACTGCCAAGACCTTCTTCATTTGCTCTGCTGTACGGAGTACAACGGTCAGGGACATACCGAACTGCTCGTGGATTGCCTGCTCGATTTGCTCACGCAGGGCCTCTGCCGATTGATCCGATTGGAACAGAATGTTTCCGGTCTGCAAGTACGTTTGGACCTGCGCCAGCCCCGTCGATTCTAGCATCTTTTTGAGCTCCGCCATCTTGATCTTATTTTTGCCGCCGACATTAATGCCGCGTAGGAAGCCTACAAAGACTGTCATCGTTATCATCCTCCGATTTATTATCATCTACCGCAACCCGATATCATCAAACCGATTGTGAATCGTCTCTCGCATGAGATGCTTAAGCGATTGAACTGCTTTCCCTTCTGACACGTTGGCGTCTTGGAAAAGCTCGGTCATGACAATCCTTACCGAGTGATCTTCGTTTGATTCAGTGGTTGCGATAAACCGAACCGCCTCATCCCACAACTGAGCCACGGTACGATACGATGTCGTTGCCGCATGAAGCTCAGGCCAATACCGTTCCAGAGCAGTAACATACTCGAGAATGTCTCTCTTCGAATCCGCATAATAAGCAAGCACTTCACTAGCACCTATAGGATCATAGTCCCCTATGCGAAACGCATGGATCACGGCATCATGAGCTGCCTTCCCACATGCATAGTCCGCTTCAGGGAGCATCAAGTCATGCGTCTCCCATTTGAAAATCGCTTGCACCAACGATTCCCGATACACCTCGATTTCGTCAAGCGCAATGCGATCCTCGAGAATCTGGTAATACCAATAGGGGCTCTGCCCTCTGCCGAATTGGTCAAACGGTAGCGGAATATCACCCGCCGTCTGCCCATCGGAGAGGAAGAGAATCTCGCTCGTATCGTCATAGCCCGTCGCGACGACGAATTGATCATGCCACAGGATGCAGGGCATGCCGCGATCCAGCGATCGCCGAATGTCCCGCAAGGCTTGTTTCCGATAGATCGGGAACGTCGACGTGAAACAAAACCCCGCATCCTGCGACGTCGTCAACCCGAGCAAATCTGCAGAGACGAAATGTTCCGCCATCCAGTTATAAGCGGAGGTCGACTCAGCAGTGAGCCGCCGATCGACGGTGAAGCGGAACGAGGCTGCAGTCATGCCGGCGAGCATGGACTTCGGGCATGTCATCCACCCTTGACCCGCAAGGATCTGATGCAATGCATCAATGTATCGATGTCCATACTTCCGCTTGCTCTCTATCGGTTCTGCCTGAATGTTCCCCATTTGTTCTCCCTCCTCGAATTATCTCGGGGAATGCGTCCCCCATCTCGGGACCGTGCTCCTCGCGCGATCAGGATAACGCGCGCTTAATCGCTCGAATCGGGAGATCGCCTGATCCTCGAGCCGCTCCGCTGTGGCCAGCCGATCGACGAGTTCTCCGATCTGCTCCGGTTCTAGCCGGCAGCCCCCCTGCAACGTCTGCACGCAGCTCTGAATGTATGGCAACCCGCTCACGATTTCGTCATAATCCTCCGATGCTTCCCGCAGTTCAGGCCAACATGCCTCTACGTCACGTAAATAATCCCGAATCTCCGTCCGTGAGAACGCGTACGCGTCCAAGATGTAACCTGCCCCCCATGCGTCGTATGCGCCGCCAAGCAGCCCGCTCCGCAGGAAGGCATACGCCAGCTTGCCTGACGCGATCGCGGTATCCGGCAACGTTTTGTAAGGCGTATACCAATCGCCGATTGCAAGCCGCACCGACTCGAGAACTTGCTCTTCGAGCGCAATCTCGATCCAATCGGCGTAGGTCTCCACATACCAGAACGGCGTGACATTCAACCCGAAATTGTCATACAAGACGATCTGATGCTCGCCGCTCCAGCCATCCTGGACATAAAATACGCGATCGTCGTCGTCATAGCCGGAGATGACCGCGAACTCCGGTAGCCAATAGATGGCGCCGAGGCCTCGGTCCAGACTCCGCTTCACCATTAGCACCGCCTGTTCCTGATACCAGCGAAACGATGGATGCCTCGTTCGCCCGCCATCGATTTCGGGCAAGAGCCCGACATTGTTCGCGGCAGGCTTGTGCTCGCTAACCCATTGTCCGTAAGCGGACACGGAGAACGAGAGGAGCTGCTCGTGGACCGACATTTTGAAGGCCATTCCGCTAAGCCCCGAGAGCATATGCTTCGGCCCTCGGAACCAACCTGCCGCTGTCAATATGGCATGTTGACTGTCTATATAGGATTTCGACTCCCGCTTCATATGAATATCATGCAATAATACGCTCGTCATTCCTCCCCCTCCTCTCATGAATGCAACCGATCCAGCACATTTCGGCAGCGCACGAGCAGCTTCTGCTTCAGCCATTTCGGCGATTCCAGCGACTCCCACGGCGTAGTCAGTAGATGCTGCAGAAAAGCATCCACGTCATGAAATTCCACATCGAATGCCGTCCCCGCCCGCGTGACGATCCGATAACCATGCCAAGAATCTTCTTGCCAGGGAGCTGACAGTACGACATGAGCGACAAAGGGCTTCAAGCGCGGCACCGGATTAGCCCCCGAGGGATTGCCAGCCTGCATGATGCTTGGCTCGAATCGCTCGCCTAGCACCTGTACTTGGAGCAATTGGTCGATCCGCAGCGTCCGCTGCCTGCCCTCCGATTCGCAATAGATCACGACATAATCCACGTTATACCGGGAAGTCAACTGTATAGGGCATACGCGAACATAAGCGGCACCATCTTCCTCCCTCGTCGTGATATCCACCCTCCAGCTTGCTTCCATGGCCAGAGACAACTTCTCGAAATGCTGCAAAATACGTGGATCTACCGAAAACTGCGGCAAGCGGCTGTGCATGGTGGGTTCATCCGTATTCGTAAATCGTTCAAGCACATGGGCGATCCGCTGAACAGCCTCCCCATTGTCATAATCATATTGCCGATAACGATGGGCGAGATATTTAAGCACCTGCTGTTCTTCCTCCGTCATATAGAGATGCGGCAGCACGTAAGTCTTATCTTCATAGCTGTAACCACGGTGCCGTGCGATATAGAGCAACGGAGCGCGAAGCGACGAAGCCATATACTCAATATCCCGCTGCGCCTGCCGCCGGGATATCTCGAAATGTTCCGCAAGCTGCCCGCTATTCGGATACAACCCTTCGCGAATCCGCTGATCGAACCAGTGAATGCGGTGCAAATGACTCAAATCATCTCCCTGCCTTCCTTTTGTTTCCAACAACTCATAACTCTATTACACCATTCACCGAACAACCTTGGCAAGTCAGCGAAATGGAAAAGCCCGTCCCCATCGGGGCGGGCTTCATGAACCGGCACGCATTTCATTTATACGGCGGAATCCACTCTCTGCTGTACGGCTTTGGAGCATTTCTTGCAGACGGTCACTGTCGTACCGTCCGTTTTCGTACGCGGATATAACAGTTTAATTCTTGTGCTGCTGCAGATCGGGCAAGTGCCTCGACCGCGGGAAGGGAGTCTCCAAAGGGAGCGCCCTCTTTTTGGTTTGGACATGGCTTTTGAACCCCTTTGCTATCTTTTTCACCCCCATTATAAAATAGCTGGTGCGACATAAAATGTCGTATCAATTGCCTAGTTACTAAAAGAATAAAAAAGGACAGTGCCCCAGAGTCATACGCTGAATGCCCCATCCTTATCTTGATTCTGATTTATGTCGCAGCGGATTCATACGCCGCGATCATCGCCTGGAAGCTTGCCGTCACATCCTTCGGATCTAGATAATCCGCTTCGAACATAAAAGGACCGTCATAACCGATATCCACGAGCGCTCGCAGAACCTCCACCCAATTCACAATCCCTCGCCCAGGAATCCAGTGTTTCTCATCGATCCCATCATAATCAGAAACATGAAGCGTCTGAATGCGAGCACCGACGGTACGAATGAAGTACTCCGGGCGTTCACCGAGCAAATGATTCGTATCGCAACAGACGACGGCGTCCGGCGCATCTGCGATCAGCGCTATAATTTCTTCTGCATTCTTCCCTAAGCAGGAACGCGGAAGATCCTCAATTGCAAGTCGCAGACCACGCTCTGCGGCCTTCGAGCTCAAGATACATATGGCATCACGAGCCGCTGCAAGACGTTCCGCACGCTCTTCATTGGTGACTGGCTCGAAGCTGGGATGAATGACAACACAGCTCGCGCCCCAGCCTTGCGCCCAGTCCATTACTTTGACATGCCCTTCGATAATCGCTGCGCGCACGGCTTCATCGGTCAGCGAGATATCCCATGGGTCACCGAATGGAAGATGCACCGACCAGACATCGAGCCCAAGTGCCTTCGCCTCCAAGACGGATTGATGATAGCGATCATATTGCTCAGGTCCGAGCGTTTCAGCAATCAGCTTATAATTATCCAAATTCAGTTCAATGCAAGCGAATCCCGCTTCCTTCAAGTCTGCTAACGCATGGGACTCCCTGTCTGACCAATAGGTGCCAAGCCGCCATGCAGCAGGTTGTATCGTTGTCATATGATTGCCTCCTTAGACCGTATAAATATCCATCTCGCACGCTGAAGCCCGATCGTCCCCATCGAATCCTGAACGAGCGACGAATCGAATGTATTGTCCTGCGACCGTACGTGTTACATTGAACCCGTCATGATGCCAACCGAGCGGAATACATTGCTCGATCGCACACCGTTCGAATGAACCCTCTGCAACGGGATCGCCCCAGTGCACCCCATCCATGCTGACATACCATTCGTAGTCCTGGACCCAGCCCGTCTCGTTCCCATCCTGCCGTGGGTTATAGCGGAAGCCCGTGATCGGAACGGGTTCCTCAAGGCGGATAACTACTTCATGCGGATAGGCATTTCCTTCGTCACTCAACCAGAACTGGTCATTGTTCCCATTCAATATATGATAGACGCCACCGGTCCAATGCTGACTAGACGCGGTTAACGTCGCCCCTTGCGAAGCGAGTCGATTTGGCAATTTCGAAAGCAGTGCATCTCGCAACACATCCACCGAGAGCTCTGCTGCAGGCTCGAATGCATCGCTCTGCATATAACACAAAAGGCTGTAACGCAATTGTTGCGTGACCGGACACGCAATATCCTTCGTAAGGTCAAAGCCGCTAACAATTAACTTACCGGCACCGACGCGCGCTTCGAAGAGCATCCCTAACTTATGATTGCGTACCGGGTGGTCGATCGCCTGCACGATCGGGCGCAGGTCTTGCGGCGTGCCATTCATCTCGATGGCAGTCGCGTGCACGAACAATCCCCACCACTGCCAGTTCGTGTGGCTCTCCGTCGGGAAGAACGCGAGCGCCGGGTGATCCGCCTGGCAGAGAAGTCCCATCGATTTCGGTTGATAAGGGAATAGCTGCGTGTTCCAGAAAGGCGGCGTGAATCGGACAGACTCTGACTTACGGACGTTGTTGCCAGACATCATCAACACCTTGCCCCCTGCATGAAGATGCTGTTCCACGGCGTCATCCCATTCATCCGCGATGACAATATCATCCGGGATGCCTTCAACACTCAGACTCGCAGGCTCAGGATAAACCCAGAAATCCCAATCGTTCACGATATCCATGCCTTTCAGACTGACTTCTACGTTCATCTTCTGTGCGTGCTCAAGGGGATCGAGCGCGATCGAAATTCCCCCTACTCGTGCAAGCTCGCCTTGTAGAACGTTCTTCTGTTCGAACTCGCCCGTGGCGAGGATGTCGCCCGACATTGCGTGCTTGACCGTCCATATGACCGTGATATCATGCAGCGTATTCAGGCTGTAGTTCGACACATCTACATCCGCTGTGAACCACTCATTCGTCGTAAAGACTCTTGTTGGCATCCGCAGCAGGAGGATAACCGGCGCACAGAACCGGCGGAATTGCTCCGGATCGATGAGACCCTTGGAATCCCAGAATGCATCTAGCCAACCGACCAAGGCCGTCCCTTGCCCCGGATAATCATGAATATCCAGCAGCTGGAACCCGCCGTAACCCGGCGTTCGAAGCGATTTTTCGATCTCCTCCCGATAGAGCAATACGGACAATGCACCGCTCGCTTTCATGAAGTCCTCCGCTTGATCGAGCATGCCCTTCGATTCGAGCGATTGCCGGAAGGCTTCCAGATTACGCGCTTGAAGCGTTCCGGTATACTTCGCTACCTCACGATAGTCCGGATATACCATCCATTGACCGACTTCATGCGACACCGTCGGGATGTCAATCCCATCCAACGTAAAGCCATAATCACTTGTCGTCTCCGGTCGCGCCTCGTTGAACGTCAACTCGCAGCGACGCACAATTCGTTCGCCGTTCACTCGCGCTTCATGCGCCACATAGAACTCGTCGCCTTCATACGGGCGAATGCCGATGCTCGGCTCAGCCGCGTTATTTGCCGATGAGGTGTAGAGATGCCTCGGATCGAGAGCACGCCCTTCCATCACTAGCTCCTTCAGAACACGGTAATCGCCGCTTAATTCATTTCCCATGCACATGAGGCAGAAAGAAGGATGGTTTCCGTAGGCTGTAAGGATTCTCACGAGCTCTCGCCGCAGGAACGCATCCCGCGGTGAATCTGACCCGACGAGCGGTGCCGAATTGCTGAACAACGGCAGCTCGGCCTGTAGAATGATCCCTTCTTCATCCGCAGCCTCGAATGCCGCTTCCGGCGGACACCAGGAATGAAAACGGAAATGATTCAGGCCATAGGACTTCCCTATCCGATAGATTCGCAGCCATTCCGCTTTATCCGTGGAGGGATAGCCGGTTAACGGGAAATTGCCAGCTTCATGCGTCCCTCGCAGCAGTACTTTCGCCCCGTTCCACTCGAATTGCGGACCTCGTGCCGAGAAATCTCTTAAACCAAAATCTACAGTGGATTCATGCGCATAAGCATCCTTCACAACATTTGCCGTCATCTCCACTGTAAGCGTATACAACCATGGTGAGAATTCATCCCAGAACTTCGCTTGTTCTCCTAATAGATATTCTACTTCCACTCGCGTCTCGCCTTCGGCTAGACTCGTGAAATCCACCGCAACAGGAGCAAGAGCACTCTGCTCATCGTCTTCAACTTTTAGCTTGGCTTGGAATGATAATCGACCTCGCGCCACTTGGCCCGTATGATTCCACATGATCACCCGTACCAAGGCGTGCCGCTTATGAATATCGGGATAGACCTGCACAGAATCGATATAGACAGGATCCGTCGCCCGCAGCTCGATCCGCCCAATGATGCCGTTCCAGATGGTCTGCACCTCTTCCGACCAACCGTGACTCCATGTCCCGAGATTAACCTGCGGACGATTGTCGACCTTGATCGTCAACCGATGAACACCGGGCGTGAGCAAACTCCTCAGATCATGCACATGAGGCGTACTCAGACTATCCTCCTTACCAACATAGCAGTCATCGATCCAGACGTCCGTTGCCCATAGGCAGCGTTCGAGGAATAACGTAACTCGCTTCCCACGCCATGCTTCAGGAATGATTACATCCCGCTGGTACCAGGCTTCGCCGATATATTTGAATTTGCGATTTAATCGGAAGGTATCGACATCCTCCGACTTCTCCCCATATCCATGCTCATCCGTACTACCAGGCAGCGATATCGATGCTCTTAAATCGCGCGCGAACCACCGTTCCTTTACGCCTTCACCATGCGAATCCAAGTCGAACCGCCATTGCCCATGTAAATCCAGCTTCATTCGATTGAACCTCCGATTCAAAGTTTACGATTCATCTAAGAACTAGAGTAATGAAATAAAATAACGATAATATGATTATGATTTTCCATTATAAACATTTTAGGTAATGATGAATATATAACAATACACCACAAAAATATAACTAAATTACGATTTTCGCTTTATTTTTCCCATTTTGATCAAATAAAAAAAGCCGACCCCTTCACCATCGCAAAGGACATCGACTTTTCCCATTCCATTATTCTTCTACGCCGTCACCAATCGGATCACATGCGCGATCGGGGCTGCGCCTTGCAGCGCTTGTTCCGGCAGGACCACCTTCACACCCGCATCCATACGGGAGTATTCCAATGCCGAACCATCATCGTACCATTGCACGCCCTTAATGGGTCCCTGGTACGGAATATGTAGTTCCTGTTTCATCGCGGAATCAGCCGTCTTATACAGCTTGAAACAGAATACATTATCGCCTTTACGCGTGAACGCATACCCGTCTTGGAAATACGGATCCACAATGCGTGTGCCGTAGACCGCTTCGCCGTACTGCGCCAGCCATGCGCCCAGTTCCTTCATCCCTCGGATGGCGCCTTCCGGCAGCCTTCCATCCGGCTGTGGACCGACGTTCAAGGCTAAATTGCCACCTTTGGCCACAATCTCAAGCAACATATGCACGATTTCGCGCCCAGACTTGTAGGTATCTTCATACTTGAAGGAGAAGGATGTTCCCATCGTAATGCAGCTTTCCCAAGGGATATGCATAGCCCGCTTCGGAATCGTCTGCTCCGGTGTGACGACATTCTCATACGGTCCACCGACGGTGCGATCTACCGCAAGAAGCCACGGCTGATGTTCACGCATCCGGTCCACGATTTCGCCAAGTCGAATGTCCTGCTTCCGTTCACCGCCGCGAACCCATCCTGCATCGAGCCACAACATATCAATCCGACCATAACGCGTCAGTAATTCTTCAATCTGGTCATGCGTGAATTTAATGAACTTCTCCCATAACCAAGGATACTTCGTCGGGTCATAGGAAGGCCCGCGCCACATATGCTGTCCGCGTTCCATGCCTGGCGCCCAATAGTACGGCGTATTCCAGTCCGCTTTGGAGAAGTAAGCCGATATCGCCAGGCCTCTGCTCCGGAAGGCGTCGAAGATGTGCTTGCATAGGTCTGCATAACGGTGCATGTGAAAAGGCGTCTCTGACCCTGTAATCCGATAATCTGTCGTCCGTGTATCCCACATGCAGAATCCGTCATGATGCTTCGTCGTGAAGGTCAAATATTTGAACCCGCCTTCTGCCGCAAGATCGGCCCATAGCTCGGGTTGAACGCGAATTGGGTTGAACGTTTTGTTCAAATCGACATATTCCCGCTTGAAATGTTCCATATCTTCGGTCCAGTCCACGCCGCCGCGAGACCAATCCCCATCTGCATCGCTTAAGGCCCATGATTCGACTAATCCAAGCTGAGAATACGGCCCCCAGTGCATCATTAAGCCGATTTTCTGATCCTTGAACCATTCAATCCTCTCGAGAATGAGTGGATCGGTCGGCTTCACCCATTCCGACTCCGCACTATAGTTGTGGACTCCTTCTTCAACCTCTGGTTCATTCGTAACGACAACGTTTTGATCTGTTTCTAATGCATCCATGTAATACCCTCCCATGACCATCGCGACTTCCGATGAATTGAATTGTTCATGGCCCCATTGTAGATGCACACAATATCGCTAACAACAAACAAGAATATCCCGGTTTAACCTTTTTCACTACGCGCTGCAGCATGACAAAAGCAGCGATCGCAATCGCTGCTTTCACCATTTTCTACGACTAAACTATTTTCAACCGCAATCGATTCATAGCATTAGACCAACTGACTTAGTACCTTCGCTTGCACTTCCAGCTTACCTGTCGCTTCACCAATGCCCGCGAACACATCCACGGCATGCTGAATTTGATCCTGGCTATCGTGAATCGCAGCTTGAGCGCTCTTCGTACCGACATCGATCAACTCAACCTGCTGGGCAATACCTTCCACCGTATTTTGGATCTCTTTGGCCGCCTCTTGAACTTGCTGCGCGAGCTTCCGCACTTCCGTTGCAACAACATTGAAGCCGCGTCCATGTTCGCCGGCATGCGCAGCTTCGATCGCTGCATTCAACGCAAGCAAGTTCGTACGTGAAGCAAAATCGCGGATCATACGGACAATATCACCAACGGCCTCCGTTTGCCGCTCCAAATCCTGCAAGAAGTTCAGATTGCTCTCATTCTCACGAACGACACGCGTAATAGCCGAAGCCACGAGTTGACTGCGCTCAATCCCTTCTTCCGTGCGCTTCAGAAGCTCTTCCGCCATTTGGTGTAATTCACTTGTCACCCGAGCCGCAGCGGCTTCGCGCGCTGTAATGTCGGTAGCGACCTTCAGCACCGCTACGACCTCTGCTTCATCATTATGGATGGGCATATAGGTCGCTTCAAGACAAAGAATCCGACCGTTCTTCGCGACACGAATAATCTTCTCTTGAAATTTCTTGCCGTGCCGAAGATCATCCCATAACATCGTATATTCAGGGCTCTTCGCGAAGCTTGCTGTACAGAATTGACGATGATGAACGCCGATTAACTCCGAGACTTGGTAACCCATCGCCTCGGCAAACAACGGATTCGCCCAGAGCACCACGCCCTGCACATTAAATTCGATCATCGCCAACGATTGCTCGAATGCTGACAATACCGCTTCACCCTCTAACACCTGCGTACTTCGTTGCATCACACGTGTGTTCAAGCCTCATCTTCCTCTCCGATTCCAGTTGATCTGTTTATACGAAAAAACCTGGAATCCTCTAGGAATCCAGGTTGCTTCTTGTAATGCGGTCGGCGGGATTTGAACCCGCACACCCTATGGGCGCCACCCCCTCAAGATGGTGTGTCTGCCGTTCCACCACGACCGCATAATACGAGGGATATAAAACTGGTGAGCCATGAAGGACTCGAACCTTCGACACCCTGATTAAAAGTCAGGTGCTCTACCAACTGAGCTAATGGCTCTTACTGACTGAACATGATGAGCTCAGTATAAGAAATGGTGACCCGTAGGGGATTCGAACCCCTGTTACCTCCGTGAAAGGGAGGTGTCTTAACCCCTTGACCAACGGGCCTTGCTTTTTAATTTCGATCACGTTCTTCCGTGACAACAGAATTTATAATATCAGATATCCTGGGACATGGCAAGTGTTTTTTTAAACTTTTTTATCATTCGATAAAAGGTCGGTTATTTAACTTTTTAGCAGAAACATTCCTTATGGTATAATGTTGCCAATTGCAGGAGGTGTACAAGCATCATGCTGATCTATAATCAAGCAACACACCAAGTCTCCAAAGCGCCTATGCGTAAGCCGGAGGAGCATGAAATCGTCTGGATCAATATGATTCAGCCTACGAGCGAGGAGATTCACCATGTCCTTCATGATATGTTCGATTGCCATCCCCTATTGATCGAGGATTGTATTAAACAGAACCAACGACCGAAGCTCGATCAATATCGCGATAACGTCCTCATCACTTTCTATACGCTCGTCCATCCGCTTAAGCTCGTTGAACTCGATATTGTCATCGGCTCAAATTACATTATTACGATGTGCCAATCTACGTTGCCTCTACTGCATGAGCTGTACGAGAAGCTGCAGCAAATCGAGGGGCGTATTGACCATACCGGCCGAATCCTCTACTTCATTCTGGATCGTTGTGTAGACCAATTCGTCGATAACATCAGCGAGATCGAGAATAAGCTTGAGAAATACGAAGAAGCCGTGTACCGGGACCCTTATGTCCGGATATCACAGCAAGTATTTAAGCAGAAGCGCGCATTGCATCATATTCGTCAGGTCCTCTCGGATCAGAAGACCTTGATCAGTTCCATCAGCCATCGGCAGTTCCCTTATACGAAGGAAGAATCGAATGTCTATTATATGGACATCTACGATCATATTTCGCGCGCGATTGATTCAATTGATATTTTCCGTGAGTCGCTGAACAGCCTTGTCGAGATGCAGATGAGTATGAAATCGGACCGCATGAATGAGATTATGAAGACATTGACGATCTTCAGTGCCATTTTCCTGCCTCTTATGTTCATATGCAGCCTATACGGTATGAATTTCGAATTCATGCCTGAGTTGAAGTTCAAGCTTAGCTATCCGATTATTCTCATCATCATGGCGATCATCGCGGGCAGTCTCTATATTTATTTCAAAAGAAAGAAGTGGCTCTAGCTGCCCGCACGTTCCTTCAGCTTATCATTCAGCGTCTCCCACAGGTAGAACGTCACATAACTGGACCAAGGAGCCCAAGCGGCTCCAATCTGCCTCACTTCGGATTCCGAAGGCTTATCTTCCATCCCATATAGCTTCTTCACCCCATTGCGAAGTCCAATGTCGGCTGCAGGCAGCAAATCTGTGCGTCCCATGCCGAACATCAGGAAGCATTCCACCGTCCATCGTCCAATCCCCCGTAACCGACTTAGTTCTGCCACAATCGCTTCATTCGTCTGCGAGAAGAGTCCATTCAGTTCAAGTTGTCCCGATGCGACCAATCGTGCGAAATCGATGACATACTCTGCTTTGCGCTGACTATACTGCAATTCGCGAAGCTGCTCATATTCGAGACGCGCCACGTCCTCAGCTGATGGGAAGACCGGGAGCTCTATCCCTTCCCAGTGAATTGGCTTCGCAGTCAACTCCATTAACCGGCGATTCAGCGTGGATGCAAAGGCTAGATTCAGCTGTTGGCCGATGATCGTCTTCGTCATACACTCGAACAGATCCGCTTCCAGAATGAAACGCAAGCCATAAAAGCGTTCCACCAAGGGCTGATACAACGCATCCGCAGACATCTGATCATAAAAAGACTGGATATCTAAATCCGCCGATAACACGACGCGAATATATTGCTTAAGTCCTTCTAGATCCATAATCTGTCCGAGCCCTTCGCCATACAATGTAATTTGCAGCTTCGGCTGCTCCACCTGTCCGATGGAATCGACTTCAAGCACAAGAACTTGGTTCTCGAACCGGATCGTACGCAGCAAACGCTCTGCTTGAAATCGGAACATTTCGTGATTCACGCCCTGCAGGCGACGTATCATTTTAACGAAATCATATGGCGCTCGCGGCTCCATTTCGTATACCAATCGATCCATCGATCAACGACTCCTTTCCAATTTGCAGCAATAGGGTTCCATGCATGATATACCGCTATCCAAGGCATCTTAAATGGTGGATTCCAAAGACAACGAGGAGGCATTACACACATGGCTAAACCAGATGATCGTTCCGATAACGCGGAGAAAATTTCAAACGCAATCCAGAACACGAAGCAGAATATCGCTGAGACAAATGACTATCTTGATGAGCATGCCGATGAAATCTCAGCAACAGAAACACGTCAGTTAAAACATAAAAACCAAAAACGCGAAGCCGCAATAAGCGGAATGGCCGATGAACTGCAAGACGAACAATGATCCGCAAGCAACATACCCCACAAATTGAAACTCCTGGTTTCAACGGAAGGCAGACATTCGTGGGGACTCAAAACTTTATAAAATGAATGAAAAAAAGAGCCTTCACAGGCTCTTTCTAGTTGTTATGTATGGCGGAGAGAGAGGGATTCGAACCCTCGCACCGCTTACGCAGTCTAACCCCTTAGCAGAGGGTCCCCTTATAGCCACTTGGGTATCTCTCCAGATAAGAATGGCTCCCCGAACAGGACTCGAACCTGTGACAACTCGATTAACAGTCGAGTGCTCTACCAACTGAGCTATCAGGGAATATTCAAAAGTGACAAGTATTAATTTATCATGAAATGTAAGCGAAGTCAAGTTGTTTTAAGTAAAAAAAGTTCAAGCCTTCCTCTGCACTTCCCACAAGCGTATTTTCGAGGATCCATTCGCCGTTTGCGCTTATACGACGTCCCGCAGCGTTCGCAACGCAGCTCGTATCGATACGGTTCCACACGCCGCTTCGGCTTCACGGTTGTCGGTAAATGACTGCAGAATCGACTGCCTCCAACCTTCGCGAGCAATGCCTTAAATTCAGGGTCTCGATGCTGATAGCCGCGCTTCTGCAAATGTAGATGGTAGTGGCATAATTCATGCTTGATGATTTTCTCCACCTCGTCCAAACCGTTGGCTTCGAGTTGATGAGGATTGATCTCAATATCGTGACTCTTCAGGAAATAACGCCCGCCTGTAGATCGCAACCTGGGATTGAACCTCGCGCGATGACGAAATGGAATCCCAAAACTCTCCTGCGATATCCGTTCAATCCAAGCTTGCAACTCCGCATCATTCACCGTTCATCATCCCTTCCCTGCTCGTCTACTAACTCTTGAATTGTAACGCCATCTTGGGCTACACTGTCAAGTAGAATCGTTAACTGAGGGGAGATTTACCACCAATGCCGAAGATGCGTTATATTATTCTACAACACGAGAGAAGCCTTGAGTTTATCGAAATGCCAAGCGACTATGCTTATCAATTAAGTGCGTTGAACCTGCGCCTGAACAAAGAAGTGAGCAAACTTACTGCAGAGCGCGTTCCGGTGCTTCCATTAGCGATCGCAGAATGCGATACGCTGGAATTGCTGCAAGAGACGTCATCGATCGAGAGCGGACTTGATTATTTGAATCGTCTAGAGCAATCCTTCGCGTCCATTCAAGAGAAGAGCTACCCGCTTATCTCGCTGCTCACGGAAATCCGCGCGCTGCAAGCCCAGTTAGAGCAGTGGTACGAAGAAGAAGCATAAAATGCCCCACAAAGTGAGGCTATGACTTCGTAGTCGAATCAGGTACTTTGCGGCACCTATGAAGACATCTAAGCAATCAGCCGTCATTTAATTGCTTGTTAACTGCAAGAGGACGTGCACAGGATCGCACTTCCGCCCATATGGTAATATTACACCAGGTTTGGGAGGAGGAAGGGCGATGCCGCAATGGCTGTGCAATCAACTCATGAAAGCCTTCCACAAGAAAGACCGTCGACAGATTAAATTGTTAAACGATTGTTGGTTCTTCTATTCAAGAAGATCCGTATCTTCACACGAAGAGACATCGAAAATGTAACAGGGTAGCGCCCAGGACATCGTTCTATTGAAGTCCCACGGGCCGCTACCCTGTTTTATGTTATCGTATTAGCTTTAGACTTACGAAGGCTTGCGCATCGTTAACCCAACGCGGCCTTTCTTCTCATCCACATTCAACACCCATACCGTAACATTATCCCCGACGGAGACGACATCCATCGGATGCTTCACGAACTTATCGCTCAGCTGCGAAATATGGACAAGTCCATCATTCTTAATCCCGATATCTACGAATGCACCAAAATCGATCACATTGCGCACCGTACCGTGCAGTTCCATCCCTGGCTTGAGATCCTCCAGCTTCAGCACATCTGTACGGAAAATCGGCGGTGGCAGCTCCTCACGCGGATCTCGGCCCGGACGCTGCAAGCTGTCCAATATATCACGAAGAGTCGGTACGCCAACACCGAGCCTAGCTGATACATCCGCTGGATCTACGATCGCGAGCCCCGCTGCAAGCTCCTTCGAGCCGACTTGCTTCAGCTCGTAACGCAGATCCTTGAACAATTGATCTACGACATTATACGATTCCGGATGAATCGGCGTCTTATCGAGCGGGTTCTCGCCATCCGTAATCCGCATGAAGCCGATACATTGCTCATACGTCTTCGCCCCGAGACGTGGTACCTTCTGCAACTGCTTCCGTGATGTAAATTTGCCGTTCTCCTCACGGAATTTCACGATATTCTTCGCAATCGTGCTGTTCACGCCTGCCACATAGGACAAGAGCGACGGCGATGCCGTATTCACATCGACACCGACATGGTTCACGGCCGATTCGACGACAGCGCCTAAGCTCTCTTCCAAGCGCTTCTGCGTTACATCATGCTGATATTGCCCGACCCCAATCGCTTTCGGATCAATCTTCACGAGCTCCGCGAGCGGATCCTGCATCCGGCGCGCAATCGATACCGCGCTGCGTTCGGCCACGTCTAGATCCGGGAATTCCTCCTGCGCGATCTTCGATGCGGAATACACACTAGCGCCCGCTTCACTAACGATCAGGTACTGCAAGCCGCGTCCCTTGTTCTTGCTCATGACATCCACGACGAACTGTTCCGTCTCCCGCGATGCCGTACCATTACCGATGACGATCAGTTCAATGTCGTATTTGCTAATCAATCGATTGAAAACCGCTTCTGCTTCCGCCACTTTGTTGTTCGGCGGTGTTGGATAGGTCACGGCTACTTCAAGCAGCTTGCCCGTCTCATCGACGACAGCCAGCTTACAGCCCGTCCGATAAGCCGGGTCGACGCCAAGCACGCATTTCCCTTTTACCGGTGGCTGTAACAGCAAGTTGCGCAGATTGCCTGCGAAGATCTGAATCGCTTGCTCTTCGGCTTTCTCCGTTAATTCATTTCGAACCTCACGTTCAATCGAAGGCGCGATTAAACGTTTATACGCATCCTCAATGACGGTCGTCAACACGTCTTGAACGACAGAGGCGCCTTGGATGACTTGCTTGCCTATGTATTGATGAATCCGGTCTGTCTGCACTTCGACCGATACCTTCAAGATATCTTCACGTTCTCCACGATTAATCGCGAGGGTACGATGCGGCGGCAGCTTCTTAATCGGTTCCTGATACGCATAATACATTTCGTAGACAGATTCCTGCTCCGCGTCCTTTGCTTCCGTACGCAGCAAGCCTTGATCGACGGTGTGCTGACGCACCCAGGCACGGATCTTCGCGTCATCCGCAATGACCTCTGCCAGAATATCCATTGCGCCTTGCAATGCTTCCTCTGCGGTCGCTACGCCCTTCTCTTCGCTGATGTACGCCGCAGCCTCCTGCATGACATTCCCTTGCTTCGGCTGTGCCCAGATCCAAACCGAGAGAGGCTCTAGTCCTTTTTCCTTCGCCACACTCGCTCTTGTCTTCCGTTTCTGACGGTAAGGACGATAGAGGTCCTCAACCTCCTGCAGCTTCTCAGCACTGACAATCGCCTGTTGGAGCTCTGGAGTCAGCTTCCCTTGTTCTTCAATGATGCGGATCACTTCACGCTTCCGCTCTTCTAAGTTACGCAAATAATTCAATCGTTCTTCAATGGAGCGAAGCTGATTCTCATCCAGCTCCCCCGTCATTTCTTTCCGGTAACGTGCGATGAACGGGATGGTATTCCCTTCATCCAGCAACTGGACAGTCGTTCGCACCTGTTTCAGCGCAAGCCCGATCTCCTTCGCCATCTGCTTCATAATACGTTCGAGTTCCGCAGCTTTCATTGCTTCTGCTGCTGTTCCAGCTTCCGCTGTCTGATCCGTCATTCACAATCCCTCACTTTGTTAACATCCTTCTTCTATTTTCTCAAAATGACAAAAAAAAACAAGGGCTCGAAGAACCCTCGCGTCATGGTACATCTCAAAATTCGATTAATCCGATGCTGATCTGGAGACCATCGTCTACCTTGCGCATCGTTTCCTCATCTAGATGAGTGATTTTATCGGTAAGCCGCTGCTTATCGATCGTTCGAATCTGTTCGAGCAAAATAACAGAGTCCCTGTCAAATCCATGGGTCTCTGCATCAATTTCCACATGCGTCGGCAGCTTTGCTTTCTGAATTTGCGCTGTAATAGCCGCGACGATGACGGTTGGGCTGAAGCGATTGCCGATGTCATTCTGGATAATCAATACAGGTCTTACCCCACCTTGCTCCGAACCGACGACAGGCGAGAGATCCGCAAAAAATACGTCGCCACGCTTCACTATCAATGGTTACACCCCACTAACTAGACGACCAAGAGTGCCCTCCGCATCTTCCTCCGCGTAAAATGCTTCCGATGCCATGGTCAAATTAATTTTGGCCATCTCCATATAGCCACGTTGCATCGATTCCCGAATATACCGTTTCTTCCGATCCATTAAATACAACTTCATTGCTTGCCGAATAAATTCACTTCGGTTGGAATTTTCCTTAGCCACGATCCCATCCACTTCTTGCAGCAGATTGTCCGGCAGACTGATCATGATTCTTTTCGTGTTCTGAACATTGGACACTTTTACTCGCACCCCCACAAACTTTCAACAACAATTAATACCAGTATGTCGATAACCGAGGAAATTTATACAAAAGAATATATATGCTTGATATATACCAAGTATGATCACTGGATTAGCATATGCCCGCGAATCGGGTGTTATCGACTACTATACTCATGTACTTATTCGAGAATAGGATGCGAAAACCCTTTTAATACGACAAAGAAATTATTGGTAAATATTGCTGTAGCTCACTTTTATAACAATCGATTGTCAATCTCAACAGGCACGCCGTCCCGTATATAAATACGTGGTATACGATCTGTCAGCATACAGACGGTCTCATAATTAATGGTACCTGTATGATCTGCGATTTCTTCTACGCTAATCCGTTCTCCGCCTTGCGAGCCGATCAGGACAACCTCTTCTCCCGCTTGAAGGGATTCACCTTGCTCTTCTAGTCCGCTCAGCTTCACCATGCATTGATCCATACAGATCGTACCTACGACCGGTACACGCTGTCCACGAATCAACACTTCGACTTTACCGCTCATCATGCGCGAAAATCCATCTGCATACCCGACAGGCAGCGTTCCAATACACTCTTCTTCCTGCTGCGTCATATATCGTTTGCCATAGCTGATCCCCGTATCCTTAGGAAGGCGTTTCACACGTGTGAGTCTCGTTCGCAGCGTCAAGATTGGCTTCAGCGCTACGCGTTCCTTCATCACTTCTTTGGATGGATACAGTCCGTACAGACTGATCCCCAGGCGTAACATATTGCCCGTCAATTCGGGCAGATCGATCCCTGTCGCGCTATTTCCTGTATGAATGATCGGAAGTGTAATACCGCGCGTCTGCAATTCGTCAATCGTTGCTTGAAAACCCCTGTATTGCCCCATGGTATATTCCTTATTCGTCTCGTCCGCGCAAGAGAAATGCGTGAAGATACCTTCCACATCTACTTGCGGAAGAGTGAGCATACGCTCTACAAAGTCTACCGCTTCTTGCCCTGCGAGCAGGCCCAATCTCCCCATGCCAGAGTCCACTTTTACATGAACTTTGAGTGGTTGCTCTGGATCTTCAGGCAAAGCTGCTGCGGCTTCGGCCACGTCTTCGCTGAACACCATTAATGTAATCTGGTGCTGTCTTGCAAGTGCCAGCCCTTCAGGCCCTGTGTATCCTAGGACGAGAATCGGTGTCTGTATACCTGCATATCGCAATTGCAATGCTTCATCTAGAAAAGCAACGCTCAAATAATCAATCCCGAGTCGCTCCGCCTCGCGTGCAATGCCAACCGCGCCATGTCCATAGGCATTAGCTTTGACACATGCTAGGAGTTTCGTGTCTGCTGGGATCAAGCTGCGAAATGCTTCGATGTTATGTCGTAATGCATTTAATGAAATCTCAGCCCTTGTCGGGCGATAGTATGAATCCAATTCATCCACCTTCTCTTCAACAGTCCACGATCTCTATATTTATCCGATTCTAATACACATTATTTAATCCTAACGCCCTGGAACTGTCAATGCAATGCACATAATCATGGAATGAAATACATTATTTCACAGTTAATGTTGTGGAAAAGAAAAAAGCTGTGCATACGGCCATTAATTAGCCGTTGCACAGCTTCGATGCATGATTATTTGCCGGACTGATCGATGAGAGAAGTAGCAATGCTGACCATCTCAGACTGCGGAAGATCCGCGCTGGAGAGACGGTATTCAATCCCTTCATCCGTCATCCAAGTTAATGTACGTTGTTCTGTACCTGTCAGATGACCAATGGTGAAGCCAAGGTCAACACTCTCGCCTTCCATAATAGCTACTTTGCGATCTTGTGGTCTTGATTCGCGCAGCGTAAAGTTATAATCCCCTGAGTATCTGAGAAGCACCGCATAATCTGGCGCATCGGAGATTTCCTTTGCATCTTGCAGCGTGACGTTCGCAGGAATATAGCCAGGTTCGATCATACCGAATGGTCCCAAATCTTTCGTTGGCTCAGCTGTTGTCTCCTTGCTCGGATCCGTGGCTGGTTCTCCTTCCTGCGTAGCGGATCCAGTATCACCATTCTCCGTTACTTGGCCTGTCGTAGGCAGGACTTCGATATTCATGCCTGTAGTCATATTACGCTGCATCTCAAAGGAATCCTTCTCGAATTTCGCATTGAAATCGAACTGATCGAATTTCACCTCGACAACGACGTTCGAATTCGCATCGGTCACTTGGACTTGTTTTGGCGCATAGGTCTCTTTATTTAACCAAATCTTCTGGCGAACCAACGCACTCGTCTGGTAATTCGCTAGCACATCGAACACGTAAGATTCCTTCTCGGAAGCGAATTGGCGCGCATTGTCTTGGAGTATGCTATGAACCAAGGTTTGGTAAAGATAGACCTGACCTTGCTTCTCCGGCCAATCGCTCTGGAAGCGGAAGCTCTTGTTCAAGCTAGGCGTTAAGACGAACACGCCTTCATCGTTGCGCAGGACGATTTGGGTAATATCTTTCTTGGCATTTTTGAGCGCAATGCGGTAGTACGATGGGTTCTGATACCAGACTTCAACCTGATATTCTTGCGGCTGCTGTCCCGTATGCAGTGTCATCGTACCTGATCCTTGATAACTCGATAGTTTGCTGACCACATGATCCAAATCCTTGACAATCGCTGCTGCATCTTTTGTCCCACACCCTGATAGCAACAATGTTACGCACATCACTATGGCCGTTATCCATGTGATCCGACGCATGAAATCATCCCCTCTGCAAAATTGTTAATTCATTGATACATGTCTATGAGGGATCTTGGCCAATTATGCAGACTAGCATGACAAGCGTGACAACCTCTTTCGTCAGCTTGTCCGAGGTGGAGGTGGGGCGATGAGGAGCGCACTGGCGGGCTGAATAACTGCATATTTGCAGTTATTTTCGGGCTTGGCAACGCCTCGCGGGCCGATTAACTGCTTTTTTGCAGCTAATTTCGAGCTTAGAGGCGCCTAGCGAGCTGATTAACTGCTTTTTTGCAGTTATTTCGGGCTTAGCGGCGCCTGACGGGCCGATTAACTGCTTTTTTGCAGTTATTTCGGACTTAGCAACGCCTGGCGGGCCGATTAACTGCTTTTTGCAGTTAATTTCGAGCTTAGCGGCGCCTAGCGGGCTGATTAACTGCTTTTTTGCAGTTATTTTCGGGCTTGGCAACGCCTGGCGGGCCGATTAACTGCTTTTTTGCAGTTATTTTCGAGCTTAGCGGCGCCTAGCAAGCTGATTAACTGCTTTTTTGCAGTTATTTTCCCCCTCACCAAATGATCTCGCCCATCGGCTTTCCAGTCAGGGTATATTTCGTTACTCGAATTCCACTTTCACTCCGAATCGGATTCAGATAACCTTTTGCAGACAACGCTAGCAGCACACGAACCGAAGTACGATGACACACATCCAAATGCGATTCAACATCCTTTGGTCGTAGGGGCCGCGCCAATTGATGCGCAAGGCGGATGACTTCACGTTCATTTCGTGTTGCCACAACATTTGATCTTTCGACGTGATACCGACTCAAAATCATTTTTAGCAGCGTAATGCATAACTCTGGCCGATCCGCCACATCATCATAAGCAAATGAAATAACGCGATACCCCATCGCTTGCAGGAATGTCTCGCGATTGAGCTCCTGACAATAGCGCGTGCGATCCATATCACGAACATGTGGGCCAAATCCCTTGATCTCGATGATCACTTTGAGCTCACCCGTAATCCATGCAAAGTCTGCGAAATACGACCGGCCTCTCCAATCCATTACTTCATATTCCGGATGAAGCTGCTCTAGATTCCCTACTACAGGCCACCATACTTGACGCAGAAAAAGCTCCTCACCGTGCTGATGTCCGCGTTCTAAGCGCACTTTTCGCTCACCAGATCTACTTTTCACATGGGAAGCAAGCCACATCTCATGTGCTTTTTCATATTCCAATGCCATGCCACCATCTCCATTCGTTACACAACAAAAAAACGCCCCTGTCCTTATCCAACGATAAGCAGAGACGTTCTTCGTCATGTGAAATATTCCATTTCTCCCATCATACCCGCTTGAGTGCACAATTTCAACGCTTACCGTGCTGATGTCTCGGATATTCATATGGTTGGCGGACATTAACTGCCTTTTTGCAGTTATTTCGGCTGGTACGCAGTCTATCGAGCCAATTAACTGCTTTTTTGCAGTTATTTCAGCTGATACGCAACCTTTCGTGCCATTTAACTGCTTTTTTGCAGTTATTTCGGCGATAACGCAACCTTTCGTGCCATTTAACTGCTTTTTTGCAGTTATTTCGGCCGATACGCAGCCTTTCGTGCCAATTAACTGCTTTTTTGCAGTTATTTCAGCTGATACGCAACCTTTCGTGCCATTTAACTGCTTTTTTGCAGTTATTTCGGCCGATAACGCAATCTAGCGAGTCAATTAACTGCTTTTTTGCAGTTATTTCGGCGATAACGCAACCTTTCGTGCCAATTAACTGCTTTTTTGCAGTTATTTCGGCTGATACGCAGTCTATCGAGCCATTTAACTGCCTTTTTGCAGTTATTTCGGCTGATACGCAGCCTTTTGAGCCATTTAACTGCCTTTTTGCAGTTAGTTCGGCCGGTACGCTGTCTATCGAGCCAAATAACTGCTTTTTTGCAGTTATTTCGGGCTTAGCGGCGCCTGACGGGCCGATTATCGACAGCCAATCCAAAGCAAAACGCCCCTGCCCTTATCGAGCAGAGACGTTCCTCAGCAGTCGCTATTCCTTTTTCCAATCAGTGGTCCCACCCGCTACTCCTTCGGCACCAACTTATAGATATCGCCATTCTCCAAGCAGTCAATCAATCGATTGAGCCAGGAATAGTACCGGACCGCCTCTTCCATCTTGCGCTTGTCCACTTCAAGTACGCCGTGAATGGCCGTATCCTCGGGAATCTCCCGCATCATCCGGCTGATCTCTTCAATCGAACGCCGAATGATCTGGATATTCGTCTCCACCGCTTTTCGCCACTCGATGGCAAAATAGTCGGTAAACGTCTGATACCAATCATACTCCACCTCATAGAGGTCTTTGCGGGAGCCCTTCTCCCATACTTTGTTCACCATATTCAAATCAAGCAGCGTACGCATGCTGGTACTCATGCTTGTTTTACTCATACTCATTTCTCGGCCCATCTCATCGAGGGTCATCGGCTTGTCCGCGAAAAAAAGCAGCCCGTACAAATGCCCGGTAGATAACGTAACCCCGTATAAATCCATATTGCGCCCGATCGCCTCAATGACACGCTTGCGTACCCGAAGCACCGCGTTCTGTTCCTCTTGACTTAACTGGTCCAAGCTCATTGCTTGTAACCTCCTATTCTCAATCCATCATAAAGCAGGCGCTGCACGCCCTCCTGCAATGACCTTGCTACATTATTATGAATGATATTGGTAATTATAGTTATACCGTACCGTTTGGGATTTATGCCAAGCGGCGGATCATTGTCTATTTTAAGGAATGGGAAATTAAATGTAAAGGACTGCAATAACGCGTGAGATCCAGAAAAATCAGGGAAAATTGAGCGAATTTACTTTGTACAGTTTTTTCTGTACATACCAAACATACAGAATTAATGGTTGAAAAAATGTGACTTTCTCTGTTACAATGGGTAGCACATTCAGCACGCAACCGAAACAACCTATCAACTTAAAGGGGTGAATCGTATGGCTATATTGGAAATAAAAGATGTGATTAAACTGTTCGGACCCAATCAAGAGCAAGGCGTTGCTCTTCTGAAGCAAGGCTATTCCAAGCAGCAGCTTGCCAAAGAAAAACAGATTACCGTCGGTGTCAATCGCGTCAATCTCGATATTCAGCAAGGTGAAATTTTCGTTATCATGGGGCTCTCCGGCAGCGGGAAATCAACACTCGTACGAATGTTCAATCGTCTCATTGAGCCGACATCCGGTCAGATTCTCGTGCATGGGCAAGACATCATGAAAATGAATAAAGAACAACTCCGTCATGTTCGCCGGAAAACGATCAGTATGGTGTTCCAGAAATTCGCGCTCTTCCCGCATCGCTCGGTCATCGAGAATGTGGAATACGGTCTCGAAATTCAGAAGGTCGACAAAAAGACGCGCCGAGAAAAAGCTCTGCAATCTCTAGAGCTCGTCGGTCTAAAAGGCTGGGGCGATAAAAAGCCAGATGAACTCAGCGGCGGGATGCAGCAACGTGTCGGGCTCGCTCGAGCGCTCGCCAATGATCCTGAAGTTCTACTCATGGACGAAGCCTTCAGTGCGCTGGATCCGCTCATTCGGCGCGATATGCAGGATGAACTGCTGGAGCTGCAGCTTCGCATGAAGAAGACAATCATCTTCATTACCCATGACCTCGATGAGGCACTACGTATCGGGGATCGCATTGCGCTCATGAGGGAAGGTTCGGTCGTTCAGGTCGGCACGCCAGAGGAAATTCTGATGCAGCCGGCAAACCAGTTCGTTGAACGCTTCGTGGAAGACGTCGACTTATCCAAAGTCTTAACGGCATCCCACGTCATGCGTCGTCCGGAGACGATTACGCTTGATCGCGGTCCAAGGACTGCACTGCAACTCATGCGCGAACGCGGTATTTCGAACCTCTTCGTCATCGACCGTTCGAAGCATTTACTTGGCGTCATTACGGCCGAAGATGCATCCAATGCATACAAAAACAATCACTCGCTGCAAGATATCCTGATCACCGACGGGCCAAAGGTTACACCTGAACGCCTTATTGGTGAACTATTCGAAATTACCAGCTCCGCAAAGGTGCCGCTAGCCGTCGTAGACAACGATAACCGACTGCTCGGCGTCATTGTCCGTGGAGCGCTCCTCGGGGCGTTAGCCGGCGAGATCGACTTCAAGGAGGTGACCGATCATGCCTAGAATTCCCGTGGCCGAGTGGGTTCAGAGCCTTGTGGAGTGGATGAGCGACCATCTCTCCGTTCTATTCGATGCGATCTCGCTCATTATCGCGACGGTCGTCGATTTTATCGCCTGGTTGTTCCTACTTCCGCATCCGATTATCTTCATTATTATTCTCGGCGTCATCGCCTATTGGGCTGGCCGCATTCCGCTTGCACTATTCTCCATGATCGGGTTCTTGTTGATCTACAACCTCGACTATTGGACACAGACGATGGACAGTCTCGCTCTTGTTATTACTTCCGGGCTCATCTCCATTGTGCTTGGAGTACCGATTGGCATTCTAACCGCCTATAATCGGACGGCATCCCGCATTATCATACCGATTCTGGATTTCATGCAGACGATGCCTGCCTTTGTATATTTGCTGCCCGCGGTTACCTTCTTCAGCTTAGGCGTCGTGCCTGGGGTTATTGCGTCTGTGATTTTCTCGATCCCGCCGACGATTCGGTTAACCCAGCTAGGCATCAAACAAGTGCCGGAGGAATTGGTCGAAGCTTCGAATGCATTCGGATCGACGGCCTTCCAGAAGTTATTCAAGGTGCAATTGCCTCTTGCGATGCCAACGCTGATGGCCGGTGTGAACCAGACCATCATGCTCTCGCTGTCCATGGTCGTTATCGCTTCTATGATCGGGGCGCAAGGCATCGGAGCCGAAGTCTACCGCGCTGTGACGCAGCTCCAGATTGGTAAAGGCTTCGAGGCGGGTCTTGTCGTTGTTATTCTAGCGATTGTGCTCGACCGTCTGAGTCAAAATATATTCAAGACGAAGAAGAGATAACAGCTTCCTATTCGTGAAAGGAGTGAACAGACATGCGCAATGTAAAAACGATCCAGGTTGTTCTGGTTAGTCTCCTCATGATCTCGCTGCTATCGGGTTGTCTTAATCCGGATCGCCGAACATTAGGGGAGACCATTCCCAAAAGCAATAAAACAACTTCAGATGAATCTGTAGGCGCACAGACCAACTACCAGATTATCGGGATTGATCCGGGTGCCGGGATTATGAAGGCAGCACATAAAGCCTTGCAGGACTACCAATTGTCGGATTGGACCCTCGTAGAAGGTTCCGGTGCAGCCATGACAGCTACACTCGATAAAGCGATTAAACAGCAGAGCCCGATTATTATTACGGGGTGGACACCCCACTGGATGTTCTCGAAATACGAGCTCAAGTATTTAGAAGATCCGAAAAAATCGTTCGGCGACGCGGAAGAGATCCATACGATTGCCCGCAAAGGACTGAAGAAGGATCATCCGGTCGCCTATACCTTCCTGGATCGGTTCGAGTGGACACCGGAAGAGATGGGTCAGATCATGACGTCGATTCAAGAAGGCATCTCCCCAGCGGAGGCGGCGAAGACATGGGCTGAAGCCAATCCAGAGCGCATTAAGCCATGGATCGAAGGCCTGACGCCAGTCAAAGGCGACACGATTAAGATCGGATACGTTGCTTGGGATTCGGAAATCGCCAGCACGAATCTGCTCAAATATGTACTTGAATCCAAGCTTGGATACAAGGTCAACGCGCTGCAAGTCGAAGCTGGGCCGATGTTCACAGGGGTTGCGAACGGCGATGTCGATGTCTCGGCTGCGGCATGGCTGCCGCTAACCCATGCGGATTATTGGGCGAAGTATAAAGACAAACTAGATGATCTTGGGCCGAATATGTCCGGCGTGAAAACGGGATTAGTCGTGCCGGCGTATATGAACGTTAATTCTATTGAAGATCTGCGTGCTTCGTAAAATCTTAATAAGATAGGCCTTTCACATGTGCCAAGATCAGTCAAGCAACATAAGATAATCTTAGCCGATCGGTATGGACGTAAGAACTTCTATTCATGTACATCCAAAGATGATCAACCCCGTATTGTGGAAAAAATATGGTTGACACATCATCCAGTAAAGAGTATCATTCGGTTGTAAATTCAAATGTCCTCGTTAGGTGAGGCTCCTATACAAATACAGGCCACTGCC
Organism: Paenibacillus guangzhouensis; assembly: GCF_009363075.1. NCBI lineage: Bacteria > Bacillati > Bacillota > Bacilli > Caryophanales > Paenibacillaceae > Paenibacillus > Paenibacillus guangzhouensis. Next base: position 4,369,210 of record NZ_CP045293.1, read on the forward strand.
CGGAAACATCGAAAGATGCCAATGGGTAGAACAGGGATTGCCGGATTAAGGCTTTTCATAAGGTGGCTAAGAGAACTTTCCGTTTTCTTTACGTTGTATAGTGCCAAAACTCGACTAGGGGGAACGGATGTTTATTTGTGCGTCCTTAAACCCTCTAGTCATACTAGAGGGTTATTTTATGTTCATTCGAAACTAGGGGGGAACTTTCACATGGACGGTAGTCCGAGTAGTAGTCATTACACGAATCAAAATCCTCGTACTTTGAGGGAGAACGATGTTCTCTTCACTCACAACTGCACACCATGCGCTATTCGTTCCCGGCGTTGCCTATTATTCAGGCAGGTCTATTTCGTTATGTGTATGCAAGCAGTGAGCGAATAAACGTCACGCTTATTAGGCGGCTCTCCCTCATCCCGGGGAGAGCTTTTTTAATGCCGATGTATCGCCATCAATGCGGCGGTGCAACTTTTGGAGGGATGAACCATGAAACAACAAAAACTCAACCATGAAACCTATAACAAGAAAATCGCTTCGCAGCTCATCGAGGCATCGACTTGCCATATCGATGATCTGATGGAAGATCTGAATGCTAACCCAAACGGTCTGACAACCGCTGAAGCCACCAGCAAATTAGAACAATTCGGAACCAATGTGATCGCACACGATAAACCGCCCGCTTGGTACATTCAGCTGCTGTCCTGTTTCAAGAATCCATTCATTCTCATTCTGCTCGGACTTGATCTATTCTCTTATATCACAACCGATCTGGAAGCCGTCATCATTATCAGCACGATGGTATCCATTAGCGTATTGATCACTTTCACCCAAGAATTCCGTTCGATGAAAACGGTGGAGAAGCTCAAAGCGATGGTCAAGACAACCGTTACAGTCACCCGCGGCGACACCCGACAAGAAATCGATATGGAGCAGCTCGTTCCTGGCGATATCATTCATTTCTCGGCCGGCGACTTAATCCCAGCCGACGTCAGATTCATTGCATCCAAGGATCTATTCGTAGCCGAATCTGCATTGACAGGGGAAGCCTTGCCTGTGGAGAAGCAAGATTCATTGCCACGAGACATCATCGTCAAAAAACGCACCCAGCGAACCATCAATGCATTGGAACTGCCTAACATGGGTTATATGGGAACCAACATCATTAGTGGCACGGCTACAGCTGTCGTCGTATCGACTGGTACGTCCACTTATTTTGGCTCCATGGCCAGAACGCTCGTGGGCAAACGTCCCATGACCAGCTTCGATAAAGGGGTTAACAGCGTTACGTTCGTCATCATTCGCTTCATGCTTATCATGGTTCCGATCATATTCTTCATCAACGGATTTACGAAAGGGGACTGGGTGGAAGCCTTGTTCTTCGGTCTTTCGGTCGCAGTTGGACTGACGCCTGAGATGCTGCCGATGATCGTAACGGCCAATTTAGCGAAAGGCGCTGCCTCTATGGCTCGCAATCAGGTTGTCGTTAAGAAGCTCAACGCGATTCAGAACTTTGGCGCCATGAACATTCTCTGTACAGACAAAACCGGTACCCTAACCAAAGACAAAATCATTCTCAAGCGGCATCTTGATATTCATGGGAATGAGGATAATCATGTGCTGAAGTATGCTTATTTGAACAGCTATCATCAGACCGGCCTCAAAAACCTGCTCGATGTTGCCGTTCTAGAGCATGCTGAACTCACCGATGCGCTTGGTGTCACGAAGAACTATACCAAAATCGATGAAATCCCATTCGATTTCAATCGTCGCCGGATGTCTGTCGTTCTCGAGAAAAGTGACAATGACCATATCTTGATCTGTAAAGGAGCCATGGAAGAAATTCTTACGCATTGTACACATGCGATGGATCATAATCAAATCGTGCCGCTAACCGCAGACATGACAAATAACATGAAGAAGCTGGTTGACCAGCTTAATATGGATGGGCTACGAGTGATCGCTGTCGCCATAAAGACTACGGCACCAAAGCAAGACCCATATGGAGTTCAAGATGAGAGCGATATGATTCTCGTCGGCTACATCGGATTCCTCGATCCGCCGAAGGAGAGTGCTGTGACCGCAATCCGTGCGTTAAAAGAAAATGGCGTTGCCGTCAAAGTGCTCACGGGCGATAATGCAGCCGTCACGCGCCGTGTCTGCCAGGAAGTCGGGCTTGAAGCCGGCTACATCGTCCTCGGCAGCGATATCGAGCATCTGTCCGAAAGCCAGCTCGCTGACCTCGCAGAGCATACAACGGTATTCGCTAAGCTTAATCCGATGCAGAAATCTCGCATTGTAAGAGCCTTGCAGAGCAAAGGCCATACTGTTGGCTTCATGGGAGACGGCATTAATGACGCTGCTTCCCTCAAGGATGCCGACGTAGGCATATCTGTCGATACCGCTGTTGATATTGCGAAAGAATCGGCCGATATTATCTTGCTCGAGAAAAGCCTAATGGTACTTGAGCAAGGAATTATTGAAGGACGCAAAACATTTGGCAACATTATTAAATATATTAAAATGACGGCCAGCTCCAACTTCGGCAATATGTTCAGCGTGCTCGGCGCTAGTATCTTCCTGCCGTTCCTGCCGATGCTTCCGATTCACCTGTTGATCCAGAACCTATTCTACGATATCTCTCAGCTGTCCCTCCCGTGGGATAACATGGACAAAGAATTTCTAGCGAAACCGAAGAAATGGGATGCCAAATCTGTCGGCCGATTCATGATCTTCATCGGTCCGATCAGTTCGATCTTTGATTACATCACTTATTTCGTCATGTTCCATGTATTCGCAGCCAATACCGTGGGAGCGCAATCCTTGTTCCAGTCGGGTTGGTTCATTGAAGGGCTCTTGTCCCAAACGTTAATCGTGCACATGATACGCACCGAAAAGGTACCCTTCATCCAGAGCAAGGCTAGCTTGCCTGTCATTCTACTCACTGGCGCGATCATGATGGTCGGTATTTATATTCCATTCTCCGCATTTGGCGACAGCATTGGGTTACAGCCGTTGCCTCTAAGCTACTTCCCTTGGCTCGTCGGGATTCTGCTCAGCTATTGTGTCCTCACCCAGTGGGTGAAGAAATGGTATATCCGCAGATTTAACGAATGGCTATAAAACCTTTACCGGGGACACTCAAGATAAGCGACCGCGTTTAAAGGTTGGTTTTTATGCCAAATTAACTTTGGTGCTTTGCTTGTCGCAAAACTTATAAGTCTATTGTGGAAGAAAAGAAGCCCGGCACCTATCGGTGCTGGGCTTCTTCATGCTCATTAATGATGCGGCACATCCGTGTGTTCGGATATATCCCGAAGCGCACTGCTGGCCATATGTTGGAATTGATCCTGCATAGCGAGATCACCTATCGCTACCACGCCAACAAGGCGGCCATCCTCTACGACCGCTAGCCGACGAATCATCTCCCTCGACATCAGCTCTGCTGCTTCATCCACAGACATATCCGGTGATGCCGTAACAATGTCTTTCGTCATTACTTCTTCGGCAGGCGTAGAGCCCGGCCGCTTGGTCGCATATCCACGAACCGCCAGATCACGGTCTGTGACAACACCAATCAATCTGTCGCCTCTCACAACCGGCACGAAGCCGATATCATTCTGCTCCATCATCACAGCAATTTGGTAGATATTCTCATCTGGTGTAACGGTCTCGCAATTGGTTGTCATAATTTCACGTAAAGTTTTCATTGTAACACCCTCCTTATTCAGGGATTAGAATAGCCCGTTTGGGCTCATCCTATTCCATCGCTTTGTTAGAGTACATTCACACCCTGGAGGGAAGGATACAATACGAAGACAGTCATCATTTCATGAAGGGATTGTATGATAGATGCGACGTTCAACCCTGCCTCTTCTGATGTGCACGATGATCCTACTCACATCATGCCGTACAGCAGCCCCTACTCCTCCACCAAAAGAATCCGCGCAGCCGCCAGAACAAGAGACCGCCCACTGCAGCAATCGCATCATTTTAGGATGGAACGCTTTTGGCACAACAGAGAAATATGTCGCGCAGAATAACAAAGCCCCGCTTGTGAATGTCGTATCGCCTAGCTGGTTCCGATTGCATGAGAAGGATTTGTTGCATTCTTCACTGGACCCGAGTTACATCCACTGGGCGCATCAATCCGGCCGACATGTCTGGCCTCTATTCGGGAATCGATTCGATTCCAGTCTCACGCACAAGATCCTAAGCAATAAAAAGAAACGGGAACAATTGATTCAACAGCTGCGCAACTTGCTCGTGAAGAATGATATCGATGGAATCAATGTTGATTTTGAAAATATCGATATTCAAGATAAAGAAGTGTATGTATCCTTCATTCGTGAACTTCATGCAGCACTACATCCTCATGGCATCCTCGTCTCTGTGGATGTCAGCCGTGAAAACCCGGATCCTTTCTGGTCTGGCAGTTTTGATCGGCGAGAGCTCGGTAAGGCTGCCGACTATATCATTATGATGGGGTATGACGAGGATTTAAGCGAAGGCGGAAAAATCGGCTCTGTCGCCTCCTTACCATGGGTCGAGCAAGGGGTTCAATTGTTATTAAAAGAGGTGCCCGCACGCAAGGTCATTCTTGCGGTTCCTTTCTACACAAGAGATTGGGTGACCAACCTCCACACGAAAAAATCAGAGCAAATGGAGCTTACGCTCGTAGAGGCCAAAAAAATAATAGAAGGTAAAGGGTTAAAGAAAGCGTGGGATACGAATTCAAAACAATATCGGGTGGAATATACCGAGGATGAGAAGAAGCATCAAATCTGGGTGGAAGATGAGAAATCCATGAAAGAGCGCTTAGAACTCGTTGACCGCTACAAACTAAGAGGGGCGGCTGTCTGGTTTATGGGCCAGGAGCCGCCTGAAATATGGGATGCGTTTCGCAAATAGCTGATACGTGCTGCAACAACTGCAGCACGTGACGTCGGACTATTCTTTGTCCACGGGATGTTTGACCCGATCTTTGAACGGGTCCAAGAACAAGTGGCCATTGGAGCTCTTGACGGCATAGCTTACATCTTCAACCGCAAGCCCTCTCTTCTTTACTTGCTGCAATAGCCATGTCTTGTTGACCCCATTCTGATTCAGATTATCGTCGATAATCTCGCCGTCCATGATCAGCTCGATCGGAAAAAGTTGCTTCGTGCTTTTCATCTTAAAATCTTTGCGTGTAACGGGCAGATACTCTTCTTTGCGCAGTACGGACAATTTGCCGTTCAGCTCCAGCACCGCATATTCGACTTCTTCAATATTAAATATATTTTTCTCCCGCAGCTCCTGATTTAAGGTGTCGAGGGTAAACTTCAACTTCCGCATATTATTCTCTAGAATTTGTCCTTCTTGAATAATAACCGTCGGCTGACCGGATATCCATTTGCGGATCATACGGCTGTTCATCGCAAGCACCAAGAACAAGTAGGCAATACCGCCGAAAATAATTAGAGCAACGAGCAGCTGCCAACCACTCATTTTCACATTAAATGCGAGGTTGGCTGTGATTGCCCCGAGCGTGATAGCCGCTACAAAATCGTGATAGGTCATTTGGGAGATCGTCGCTTTGCCTAGTATCCGTGCAATGACCATCATGAGCCCAAACGACGCGATAGATCGGATCACGATCTCGAACATCTCATTCATCTCAATTTCTCCTTATCCGTTCATTTATCGTATAAGCATGCTGCTAATATGCCCATAACACGAATGAAATAAACAGATATTACCAGAGATGCGCACCGCTTATTACAGCTTGCGGAATTGGAGATCCTTGCAATCGATAGCGAAGGAGAAGTTTCTCTGGTTGTCCTTCCCTTTCACGGAGAAGTTTAACGTCAAATTTTGAACCTCTTGACCGGATAGACCTGTATAGCTTAACCATCCATATTTCTCTTTGCTCGGTTTGATCGTACGATCGCGAAAATCCGGGTTATCCTGTGCGATGTCCACCGTTTCAGACACTTTGCCTTTTACTTGAACATTCGCGACTGCCTTGCTGTGAACCAATACAGGCATGATCGACTCATCTGTCTTGTTGTTCTTGATCGTAATTTCGAAGTCCGTCTTCTCTGGCATCAGTCTCACGGCATGTACCGTAACCTCGATATCGTCAATTGTCTGTGTGATGGGTAACTTCTGTACCTGGGTTTTCTGCTGATTGATGGATTGCGGCTGTTCACTCTTCGTTGTTAAGCTGGATGCCGCGTATGCTGCTCCTGAGAACAGAACGACGCCGCAAATACATCCCAGGATTATTTTTCTCATCTTTGATCTATCCTTTTCCTGCTATCTACGAAGACCAACGCACCACATGGATGTCGACGGTCCCGTCAGCTGATGCTTTATAGTTGTGTTCTATCGTATTTCCATTGCAATCGACCTCGATGCGGCCATCCGTTCTTGTCACTTGGAACACAAGCTCTGTGTGCAGCGGAAGACGCAAGCGCGTCTTATAAGTCCCCTGACCCGCATCCGTAAGAGGGAACCATGCATACATCCGAACATTCTCCGGCAGACCCGTCGGTACATACACATTCAAATCCAGAATCACATGCTCAGGCGTTTCCGGAATCACTCGAATGGTTCTACTAGCACGAACTCCTCGATATTGCACCGTAATCGTCGTCTCCCCCACGCATTTCGGAACAAGGGTACCATCTGCTTTTATATCGAGGATCTCTGGATTCGCCACCTGATAGTCCGCACGCAGCAATGTCATCTGAAGTCCATTCTCCATCTCGACGATAGGATTCAATCGACTCTTCGCTCCTACCAGCCCCACTTCATCATCGCCTTGTAAAGTCACGGCACGTGCCGCGCTCTGGTGTCCATAGAAATGAATCAACGGCGAAGCCAGCCTTGCTGCCCAATCTTTCTCCACATGAGCTGCGCCTGGGGCATATAGATAGCACAATTCATTGTCGGCCTCGTACCCGAGCGCTGCCAGCTTCTCCGCTGCTTCGCGCACATGCTTCTCCATGATCAATAAGCCTTCACTGCTGCCCAGGTCAATCCATATCCGGGATATCGGCTGTTTCGATTCAAATGTGTGATATTGTGGGAATTCTTCCAGTGTCACCGGATCTACATAGTACAAGTAAGGTGAGATGATCCCAAGTTTGCTGAATACATCCGGCCGTCGGAGACCGATATGGTACGTAACTTGACCCCCGCGGGAAGAACCCATCAATGCCGTGTGCTCTGCCTCTGGCTTCGTCCGAAATATCCGATCCATATAGGGTTTAACCTCTTCAATGAGGAATTTCTCATAGATGTGCCCTAGCGGCCGAATATCCACCTTGTCATCCTGATAACGCACACCCTCCAAGTCATGGGTAAATTCATTAGACCGCTCCATCCCCATGTTCGCGATGCCGACAACGATGATTTCTTCGATGACGCCGCCCTCCACCAACCGATCGATGGTCGTATGAACATGCCATGAATACCCGTTGAATGCCGGATGGAAAATGTTCTGCCCATCATGCATATACAACACCGGATATCTTCGGCCCTGATCAAGATCATAGCTCGGCGGCAAATAGACGAATAGATCTCTTCGATTCTCCAGATAGGATGAATAGAAGCTCTCAATTCTAAGAATACTTGAACGATGCTCCATGCACGTTACACTCCCCTCGCGGGCACACAATCTACCCAATTCTCCACGACATAATTCAGAATTAGTCCATCCGTAACGGTAAATTTGCGGTAAGGGACCTCATGACCGTAACGATCCGTCTCATGCTTGCCCAGTCCTCTAGAAATACGAAATTCGAATGACATATCTCGCGGCACTTCGAACGTTCCGCCGTAGAGTCGATTATGGATCATAGGCAGCTCAATGCCTGCATAGAGTGTGTCCGTCTGTGGCGTAGCCGTCGGCACCTTCACGAAGACGTTCACGGTTGCTGTCGGGGACAGATACGGGATAATCTTCATCTCCATAGAAGCGGCTAGATGCCCATACCGATAAGTCACCTTCGTCTTGCCGGGTCTCTTCGCGCGGAGTCTTCCGTCTGCCGTGACATGAAGCAGTTCAGGATCAGCGACTTCAAAGGTTCCTTGTAAATCGGTCATTATAAACCCGCTATCGAAGTGGACAATCGCATTGACATTGCACTTCGCTCCCTGTACACCAATGGTCTCTGGTCCATGTAATTCCACGCGAACCGGCTTACCAATCTCCCCGAAGAAGTATAGGAGCGGTGCGTGCACTCTAGCAGCCCAGTCCTTCTGCGAATGACCGGAATCGACGGCATAATAATACATCAGATCCTTACCAGGCTGGAATCCCGATCGGATCAGGACATCCGCCACCTGACGCACATGCTTCTCCATCACGGTGAAGCCTTCGGCATCGCCGACATCCATCCATATTTTCAGATCCTTCTTCTCCGTGTACACATGGCTTAGCCAACGGTCTTCCATCGTATTCGGATCAACGCTGACGAAGAAAGGACATAACGCGCCGATCATGCCGAACGTCTCCGAATGCCTGAATCCAATATTGTAGGAGACGAGACCGCCGGCCGATGAACCCATTAATGCCGTATGCTCTCGGCCCGGCAGCGTCCGATAGGTTGCATCGACATATGGCTTAACTTCTTGAATGAGAAATTGTTCGTACATTTCGCCTTGATTCGTTGTGCCGAAAATATTGTGTCCTTGCGGATTCTCATGCATATATTCAGCAATTCTAGCATCTTCAATATGCGAGATAGCGATCACGATGATCTCCTTCATCTTCCCCTCGGCAACAAGCCGATCGACGACCTGATGCACATCCCAAGATTCACCCTTCTGATCTGCGAAAAAAACATGCTGCCCATCCTGCATATATAAGACAGGATACCGCACTTGATCATTCAGGTTATAGCTTGGGGGCAAATAGATAAACATATCTCTTCTATTATTTAGTATTTTTGATTCGAAATTTTCTAGTCTAATGAACCGCGAAATATCCACTTCGCATTCTCCTCACCACGTCAGAATCATGATGTGGCGGTCAATAAGAAAAACTTCTCCGCTTTGACATACGCCGCATCATTAATATAACTGTCCATCATATTAACAACCTCCGTGTAGTCATTGAGATGATAAGAAATCTTCATCATTTCGTCCGGGAGAATCTCCTCACAATGGGACGTGCAGCATGCCACCAGATGTTGATGGGTTTTCCATGCCACATTCGCCAGAAATTCGTTCATGACGATCCCGGCTTTCCCTGCAAATTGCGATAAAAATGCATGCATCCCATCGCGATTCTCATAGACGTAGATGTGATCCTCATCCAATCCCGATTGCTGCTTCACGACTTCTCTTAATTCCAAATTGTTATACGCATCCATCACAAGAAACGCCGGCGCCTGCCCTAGCAACTTCCCTGCCGCAGCAAAACTTTGCTCGAAATTCGGCATAATTTTATGAAATAACGAATCCTCGATATAACTGTCGATGACGAATACCGGAATCCCGAACCCAAATTGATTCGAGATCGCATAGAATTTCTCCCGATCGGCATTAATCAAGAACACGCCGTCCAAATTGCGCTCCATAATAACCTTATAAGAGGAGGAGGCGCTGTCTAATTGCATAAAAATTACATGATAGCCAAGCTGACTGCACAGCTCCTCCAGCTTGTAGATCGTCTTAGCATATTTCAAGGCCGACCCAGGGGTCTGTACATCATCTCGGAACACCAATATCCCCATCAATCCTGTTTTCTTGATTTTTAACGATTGGGCAGAACGATTCGCGACATACTTGAGCTGCTGTGCGACTTTCAGCACCTTCACGCGCGTTTCATCCGAGATGGACTGCGTTTTCACATCATTCAGAATGTAAGACACGGTTGCTATTGATACATCTGCTGCTTTCGCAATATCTTTAATTGTTGTTTTTTTCAAAAGAATCCGACCTCTCACATAGGCTTAAACGTTTAAGTTAATTTAAGCATAACGCCTAGGCAAAAGTCAATTTAGCCTATGTGAGCGGTTCGATTAACCTTTGTCCGCACCGGCTGTCATGCCGTGAATCAAATACTTCTGGAAATACATGTACAAAAGCGTGATCGGCAGCGCCACCAGAACCGCGCCCGCGGCGAATACCGTAAAGCTGGAATTCGTCTCATTCGCAACCATGCTGTATAGCCCCTGCGCTAATGTCATTTTCTCTGATGAGCGCAAGACGATTTGCGGCAGGATAAAATCCATGAACGGTGTAATGAAGCTATTCAGCGCAACAAAGGTGATCGACGGTAAGGACAACGGTAAAATAATTCGGAAAAATGCATCCTTATTACTCGCACCGTCGATAAAAGCAGCCTCCTCTAAGCTCCGAGGAATCGTGTCAAAATGACCTTTCATCACCCAAGTTCCCATCGAAATCGAGCCACCGACATAGATGAGGATCAGCCCCAAATGCGTGTCGAGCAGCTTCGTCTGCAGTAACAGCACGAAGATCGCCATGATCGACAAGAAGCCTGGGAACATCTGCAATACGAGCAGCGTCATGAGCCCTTGCTGCCGGCCCTTGAAGCGAAATCTAGAGAAGGCATACGCCGTCATCGCGACAAGGATGGTCGACAAAAATGCATTCGCAACAGCGATCTTCACCGTGTTGCCGAACCATAACATAAAATCGGTATTCCGTAATAACTCGACATAATGCACGAGCGATGGATTGTCCGGGAACATCTTGCTAACCAATAAGGTATTGCCAGGATTCAGCGAGGTGCCGACAACCCAGATCATCGGATACAGGGTCGTGATCAACAGCACGATAAATACGATATAAATCCCAATAACGACTAAATTGCTTCTTAATTTAGACATTAGACCCAATCCTCTTCTTGATTTGACTTCATTCGCTTGTAGTTCCATAAAGAGAACCCTGCTATGAGTATAAACATGATGATGGATACAGCGGAAGCCATATTGAACTGACTCTGATTGAGCGTCATTTTGAATATCCACGAGATGAGAATATCCGTACTTCCGGCGTAGAAGTAATCCGGTTGATTCGGGTTACCATCCGTTAGCAAATAAATTAAATTGAAATTGTTGAAGTTAAATGCAAATTGCATAATCAAAATCGGCGCCGTCGCTAAGAGAACAAGCGGTAGTGTAATTCTAGTAAACTTCTGCCTCCAGGAAGCACCATCCACTTCTGCAGCCTCATACAAATCTCGCGGCATGGTTGTAAGAACGCCAGACATCAGAGCCATCAGGAATGGCGTCGAGAACCACAGATTCACGAGAATAATCGATACTTTGGCCATCGTCGGATCTGACAGCCAAGGTACGGGCGAGAACCCAAGCTTCACAATGAGATCATTGACCGGTCCGAATGATCCGTTGAGCAACACCCGAAATACGAGGATCGAAATGAATTGCGGAACCGCCCAAGGCAGGATGAATGCCGTGCGCCAGAACTTCTTGAATCTCACTCTCGGATGATTTACCATCAGCGCTAGAATCAGACCGCCAAAGAACACTGTGACGGTTGATACCGTTGCCCAAATGATATTCCATACGGCAATTCCTACAAAGGTAGATCGCCATGCCTCTTGGGTAAATAAATCGTAGAACGATGCGAACCCGATCCAATCCACCAAGGAACGGTCCGGAATATGATCCGGGGCCGAATAGTTCGTAAATGCAATCAGTACATTGAATACCAGCGGCATGACCGTCACGAACAACACGAAGAAGGTAGCAGGCAGCAAGAGTAGATAGGGAAAGTTCCGAAATTTCGCCTTTTTCAGCGAAGCAAGGAATCCAAGTACCTGACCCCCTTCATCCCGAATCGCACCATTTCTCTTCGCATCCACAATGTTGAGGATGTACATGCCTAAGAACACGAGAATAATAACAAGCGTAATCAGTCCGTTGATCAACAAAAAGATGGAGTGATCCCCTTGAACCACTTTCCCCTTAATAATGCGAGTAGGGACATCACCTAACGTAATCAGACCAGCAATCCCTTTGATCGCGATGGGATAATAGGTCCAGAAAAACAATTGTGCGATGACCATCCAGAAGAAGCCCTTCCAATATTGCCGATTATACAGCTGTCCAAGTCCAATACATAACGCAGACAACAGTGCAGCTTTGGTCCGATAGCGTCGATCATCTAAGTTAACATGCATTCTGCAGACCGCCTTACTCGTAAATTGAAATTATCTTTAATGCTTCGTTTTAATGGCTGTCTTGATCTGGTCTACCGCCTTATTCAGTGCAGCAGTTGGGTCTTGATTGTCGTTCCAGATCGCAGCGATTGCAGCGCTTGCCGGCTGCCACACGTTCCCCATCTCTGGAATGGAAGGCATGGGGGTCGAGTACTTCGCTTGCTCCAGAAACGCGAGGGCATTCGGATTGCTCGTCAGAATCGGATCGTTCGATAGATCGTTCCGCGGCGGAAGCTGTGTCGTCATTTCAAACCGTAATTTCAGGTTCTCCTTGTTGGTCGCAAAGCTGGCGAATAGCTTCGCAGCATTCGGATACTTCGTATAGGAGTTGACGTATAACGCGCGAATCCCAGAGAAGCTCTTCGGATGTTCTCCATTCGGCAGCAGTGGCAGCGGCGCGACGCCATAATCCAGACTGTCCTTAGATAGATTGGATATCAACCATGGCCCGTTAATGATCGCTGCTGTTTTGCCCTCTTGGAAGAAGCCCGTAATGATATTATCATTCAAATCATTGACGTTAATCGGAAGAATTTGCTTCAGCGACTGGAGGAATTTCGCTCCTTCGATTGCCTTCACATGATTCAAGCCGATATCGCTTGGATCTGTGCCTTCCTTGCCAAAGATATACCCGCCGTACCCCCGAGGAACGAATAGGATTGATACAATTGTGCGACATCCCACATAAATGCATACTTCTTATTGGGTGGATCGTTATAGGTTACCGCAAACTGCATGATATCGTCATAGGTTTGAGGCGGCTTCGTCATCAGCTTCTTATTGTAAAATAATGCATAGGTGTCGATAGCCGTTGGATATCCGTAGAGAACATCTTGATACTTCACGCCGCTGATGGCACTAGACATAAATTCATTTGTCATCTTCTCGTCAAACACATCGTTCTCCAGCATCAGTCCTGCTGTCACCGCATTCCCTAACTGATCATGCGGCGCCGAGAAGACATCAGCTCCGATGCCAGCCGGTCCGTCTGTCGTCAGCTTCTTCACACTGTCGATCGCCGGTACGGCTTCTACTTTCACTTTCACGCCGTATTGCTGCTCGAATTTCACTGATATCGCTTTCAAAAATTCAAGTTCAGGACCTTTCGATTCCCAGACTAACAATTCAGCTCCTGGTTCCGGCTGCAGCCCTTCAGTATGTGTTGCCTCATGACCTTGTGCATCCTTGCCAGATGTGTCTTGCGCCTTGTCACATGCAGTTAGAAATGAAGAACTGAAAAGAACAGCAAAAACTGCAGTCATCATCAACCGTCTTGACATGTATTCGCCCCCTTCATTGTATCTTAAACGTTTAAGTACTGAAACGTTTAAGTAACTTTCAATATTATGATAAACTCCATTTCCTCGTTATGTCAATACCAATTCAATCAGATAAGACGACTCCATTATTCTAAAAAAAGAGGGCCTTGATCGGCCCCCTATTCAACACATCGTTAGGATGGAATAGTCGTTGCGGCTTGCAGCATGACAGCAAGCTCCGCACGCGTTACCGCGCGCGTCGGACGGAAGGTACCGTCTTGATAACCGCTGATGACACCGCGCTGGGATAAACTCGTAATCGCAGAAGCAGACCAACGATTACTGTCTACATCGGTAAACACGGCAGAGGCGCGTAACGCTGGCTTCTGCTGCAGCGCCTTCGCCAGCATCGCTGCAAGCTCCTCACGAGTTACGGTCTGATTCGGTGCGAAGCGTCCATCTTCGTAACCGTTAATCAGCCCGCGCTGCTTCGCGATCTGAATGTCAGCGGCTGCCCAGTGATTTGATGGAACATCCTTGAACAAAGCCGTCTGACTTCCTGGCTGCAGCTTCTCCCCCGACATCCGCACCAATACGGACGCAGCCTGCGCACGCGTTAGCGGTGCCTTCGGCTCGAACAGACGATTCCCCGTTCCAGCCATCCATCCTTTATCAGATACGAACTGGATCGCTTCATCCGCCCAATGTGAGACCGTATCGAGATACGCCGCATCGTTCAACCACTTGGAGTAGTAATCCCAGGTGTTGCCGGATTCTTCGTTTAGACTCCAGTTCCCTGCGCCTTTCAGGTTATACTTCTGAACGAGGCCGAGTTTCGCTTTGATCGATTGTTCATTCTCATACCATACCGTATATGTTCCTGCGGTTATCCGTTTCCCGTGGACCGACGCCCCTGGATCGCTAGCCGGAATCGTGAAGGTCGCTTTCGGGGATTGGCTCGCCGCATCGAAGACAACTTTTCCGTTGTATTTCTCAATCAGGCTGTTCACAACAGTGTTCTGGATGCCAAGCCCTTGGATACTGCCGTCCGACTTCCAATAACGGCCATAGAACGGAATGCCCATCACGATTTTGTCGCTCGGCACATGCTTCAGGGCATATTCAATCGATTTCTTCACGAACGGCAAGCTTGCGACCGGACCTGGTTCGCCGCCTTCATAGCTCTCATCATACGTCATGAGCATCAGGTAATCACTCACCTTACCAAGCGCTGCATAATCATAAGACCCATGCCACCCTGTATTCCATCCGTCGGGGTTCGCCGCGACAGCCACCGAGACTTCTTTGTTCGCTGGAATCGCTGCACGCAGCATCTTCACCAGCGCCGTGTAATCGTCACGCTGTTTCTCGGTCACATTCTCGATATCGACATTGACGCCGTCGAGATTGTATTTCTCAATCGCTGCCGCAATCTGTTTCGTTAATGCTTCCCTGTTATTGAGCGCAGCGATGCCCAACTTCCGATCCCAATGGTTACTAAGGAATGGAACCACCTTCATGCCTTGCTTATGCATCTCTTCGACGAATTTCGGGTCAACCGCATCCGTCAGCTGCAAGGAACCGTTATCATTTAGATCAAAGTAACTAGGTGACACCATATCCAGACTGCCCTTTGTCTGATTCACGGCTTGAAGATATTGATCCGGCTTCCCAAAATATATATAGGACATGGCGAATCGATGATTATTTGCCTCCGTCTTCGGCATACTCGCGAGCGAGATTGCAGCGATGGACAGCCCAATCACCGCACCTTTTATGTATTTTGTAACACTCATCCACACATCATCTCCTTCACTAGCAAAATTTGATAGATTCGCATAATTATCATGACATCCGGTAATGATATGGGACAATATATAAATAATGGTAATGACGTTCAAATCCAGTCTCCGCACCGTTAAAATTGTGTTTTGCACGTATTCATGATACGGTTATATAACCGATTAATCTTATAGGAACAAGCATAAGCGACTTCGTCGTCCTCTATAGGACAATAAGCGTTTAAGCGAGAAATATAAGAACAGTTTTATTCGCGAAACTTATTAATTCTTATATTTGAACATATCTTTGGAGGGAATTGCGTTGCCGAATATCTACAAAAATTTAACCGATTTGATTGGCAATACACCGCTGTTGGAATTATCCAACTACAATAAAATGCATCAATTGGAAGCGCAGATTATTGCAAAGCTCGAATACTTCAATCCTGCGGGCAGTGTCAAAGACCGCATCGGATTCGCGATGATCAAGGATGCCGAAGAACGCGGCGTCTTGAAACCGGATTCGGTCATTATTGAATCTACGAGCGGAAATACAGGGATCGGTCTTGCCTTCGCAGCCGCTGCACTCGGGTACAGACTCATCATTACATTGCCGGAAACATTCAGTATTGAACGGAGAAAATTGCTCAAAGCGCTCGGCGCTGAGCTGGTTCTTACACCGGCTACCGAAGGCATGACTGGAGCGATTCGGAGAGCGGACGAGCTTGCTAAGGAAATTCCGGGCGCGTTCATTCCAGAGCAATTCGATAACCCGGCCAACCCTGCCATTCATCGCAAGACGACAGCAGAGGAAATCTGGCGGGATACGGACGGTCAAGTGGATATCTTCATTGGAGGCGTTGGTACGGGAGGTACGGTTAGCGGTGTAGGCGAAGCGCTCAAAGCCAAGAATCCTGCGATTCAAGTCATCGCCGTAGAGCCATTCGATTCCGCGGTACTGTCTGGCGGTAAACGCGGCCTTCACGCCATTCAAGGCCTTGGTGCCGGATTTGTTCCAGGTAACTTCAAGGCGGAAGTGGTCGATGAGATCATCACCGTCAAAAATCACGAAGCGATCAATACCGCGCGAATTCTAGCGAAGCGCGAAGGATTGCTCGTCGGCATCTCTTCCGGGGCTGCTGCTTATGCGGCAACACTCGTCGCTAAACGTCCTGAGAACAAGGGCAAGAACATTGTTGTCGTCCTGCCGGATACAGGGGAACGTTATCTATCGACGCCGCTATTTGATGAAGAATAACGGATCATCCACCAATGATGAATGAAAAAAGACCATGCCGGATATATGCCCGGGCATGGTCTTTATTGCCTTCATTTGTTCACATATTGTGAATTGTGTCACGAAAAGTTCAAAAATGAAAATCAAAGAAAATAAGAGATTTTCGGCGATATTTTAAATTTCCTTTTATTAGCAAACACCATCCAATGCAAAATGATATCGCCATCCGCCTTACTTTGATCACAGTTCAGACACGGAATAGTCAAAATTTTAACTTCTTTTTACTCTTATTTTCGCTCATTTCCTCATAAATACCTCGAATTTTCTGGTTATTACTTCCATAAAACTGCAATTTACCGCTTTCAAATGTGACGAAACTTTGATATTTGTGCTTTTGATCACATTTATGAATAAAAATCAAAATCGGCGAATTTGGCGCTTTTCAGTGATATTTAACACATTTTCGGGTTTTATTACGAAATCGTCATCTTTTTTTGTTAGAAATTTATCCATTTAATTCCATTATTGGTTCTCAATAGGGTTTGTTATTACCTGAATATCTTAATAAGATAAAAGAAATTAAGTTCTCTTTGGAATACATCAACATGTGCATTGTTAAGGAAGGGGTTACTTATGAAAAAGAGAGGACCGCTATTATTATTCTTCATCTCACTCATTATGCTATTAAGTGGATGTAGCTCGAAACTGCTGGTACTGGATCCAAAAGGTCCGGTAGCGAAGACGCAGTCGAGTACGATTATCTTCTCCATGATCGTCATGGCTGTCGTACTGTTAGTCGTCTACGTCATGTACATTTACATGCTGACAAAATATCGTGCGACCAAAGCCAATGAAGGTTATGAACCGCCTCATATCGAGGGAAGCAAGTGGTTGGAGCTGATCTGGACGATTATCCCGATCATCATCGTTGTGATTCTATCCGTTGTTACGGTTCGTACGACCAATGCGGTGGAAAAAGTACCTGCCGGATACGAGGACCAGAAGCCGCTCGTGATCTATGCATCATCTTCCGATTGGAAATGGCACTTCAGCTATCCGGAAGAAAATATTGAGACTGTTAACTATGTCAATATCCCTACGAACCGCCCGGTTGAATTCCGTCTATATGCATTCGGACCAATCACAAGCTTCTGGGTTCCACAGCTTGGCGGTCAGAAATATGCGATGAGCGATATGGTGAATAAACTCAATCTTGTCGCTGAACATGAAGGATCATTCTTTGGTAGGAACTCGAACTTCTCGGGTAAAGGATTCGCACATATGGAATTCGAAGTATTGGCTCAATCCCCTGCGGATTATACCAAATGGGTTGACGATGTGAAGAAAACTGCTTCGAAATTAACGGAAGACGAGTTCAATAAACTATTGGATACGCCAGTCGTCGGACGTAAGACGTATTCGTCCACTCACCTTGAATTCCGTCCAGCACCTGAAGGTGCAAATGGTGGACATCATCATGGTGGCGGCGACGCAGATGCCAAGGACAACACAGGATCGATGGATCATTCGAACATGAACATGGACGATATGGAATCGATGGATCATTCGCAGCACGAATAAGCGATGGGACAGGAAGGAGTATTAATCGTATGAAACTCGATGAATTTTTCGTTACGGGAGAACCGATGATCTACGCCGCAATGGTCAGTATCGTCGTTGCCTCTCTAGCAATCCTCATCGGTCTGACCTATTTCAAGAAATGGGGCTACCTTTGGAGAGAGTGGTTAACAACCGTCGATCATAAACGTATCGGCGTCATGTATATTATCGCAGCACTCCTCATGTTATTCCGTGGGGGCGTGGATGCACTACTCATGCGTGCTCAGCTCGCAGTTCCAGAGAATGGGCTGCTCGACGCGCAGCATTATAATGAAATTTTCACAACGCATGGTGTTATCATGATCCTATTCATGGCGATGCCATTCATTATCGGACTTATGAACATCGTCGTTCCATTGCAAATTGGCGCGCGTGACGTTGCATTCCCAAGGCTGAATGCCGTCAGCTTCTGGCTCTTCTTCGCTGGAGCGATGTTATTTAACCTATCCTTCGTCATCGGGGGCTCCCCAGATGCAGGATGGACAGCGTACTTCCCGCTCGCGAGTCTGGAACTCAGTCCGACCGTCGGGAATAACTTCTATTCGATTGCGTTACAGATTGCCGGTATCGGTACCCTGCTAACAGGGGTTAACTTTATCGTTACGATTCTTAAAATGCGTGCGCCTGGCATGAAGCTTATGCAGATGCCAATGTTCACATGGTCTATCTTGATCACTAGTGTTATCATTTTGTTCGCATTCCCGGTTCTAACCGTAGCTCTTGCACTAATGATGTTCGACCGGATGTTCGGAGGCCAATTCTTTACGATGGCCAACGGCGGGATGGATATGCTCTGGGCGAACTTATTCTGGGTATGGGGTCATCCAGAGGTTTATATCGTTATTTTGCCGGCCTTCGGTATTTATAGTGAAATTATCTCAACATTCTCCAAAAAGAATTTGTATGGTTATAAATCAATGGTTGCCAGTATGGTTGTCATTTCGTTACTTTCCTTCGTCGTATGGGCGCATCACTTCTATACGATGGGTCATGGTGCGATGGTCAATGGCGTCTTCTCGATTACAACGATGGCCATTGCAGTTCCTACCGGAGTCAAGATATTCAACTGGTTATTCACCTTACAGAAAGGCCGAATATCCTTCACGACGCCTATGCTATACACATTAGCGTTCATTCCGATCTTTACAATCGGTGGGGTTACTGGTGTTATGCTAGCCATGGCTTCCGCGGACTATCAGTATCATAATACGATGTTCCTGGTTGCGCATTTCCACTACGTATTGATTCCAGGTACCGTATTTGCAGTTATCGCCGGGTTCCATTACTGGTTCCCAAAAATGTTCGGATTCCGTCTGAACGAACGTCTTGGTAAACTTGCATTCTGGTTAATTGCAATTTTCTTCAACGTAACATTCCTGCCGCTCTTCTTCTTGGGATTGAACGGAATGTCGCGTCGGATGTACACCTATTCCGCAGGTTCAGGATTCGGGCCGCTAAATATGATCGCATCGATCGGTGCTGTCGGACTTGCACTTGGCTTTGTTGTTCTATGCTACAACATCTATTGGAGCTTCCGTTATGCACCACGCGAAAATGCAAGCGATCCATGGGGTGGCGGTCGTACGCTTGAATGGGCTACTCATAGTCCAGTTCCAGAATACAACTTTGCACGTACACCGAATGTCAAAGGTATGGATGCTTACTGGCATTCGAAGAAAGAGAACCAACCATTATTTGAAGGTAAAATTGAACCGATTCATATGCCGAATAACAGCGGCCAACCGTTTATTCTCGGCGTAATCTTCTTCTTCCTAGGTTTCTTCTTGATCTTCAGCTGGTGGATTCCATCGATCATCGCGGGTATCGCGGTTATCATTATGCTTGCAGCTCGTACATTCGAGCGCGATCATGGTAGACACATCCCTGTCAAAGAGATCATCGAGACCGAAAAGAAACTTGGGGGTGAACTCGTATGAAAATAAATCCGAATGTGCCGCTCGAATATGGCACTGAAGAGAACAGCAACCGCATCTTCGGGTTCTGGTTGTTCCTAGGCGCAGAGATCGCCCTCTTCTCTACGTTGTTCGCTGTTTATTTCACACTCTGGAATCGTGCGGGCAGCGGCCCGACAGCCAGTGAGATTTTCGAATTAAACGGTGTTCTGGTTGAGACATTCCTACTCTTAACGAGTAGTTTCACTTGTGGACTCGCGATTCATGCGATGCGTCAGGGATTCAAAAAAGCAACACTCGTGTTCTTCGGCATCACCCTCTTAATGGGTCTAGGATTCTTGGGCGTCGAAATCACAGAGTTCGTTACGTATGTACATGATGGTGCTACACTTTCTACTAGCGCATTTTTATCCAGCTTGTTCGTCCTGCTAGGAACGCACGGTCTCCACGTTACGATGGGCTTCCTGTGGGGAGCTGCTATCATGATTCAGATCAAACGTGAAGGCTTCACGCCAGATACAACGAATAAATCGTTTATCTTCTCCTTGTACTGGCATTTCCTTGATGTCGTATGGATCTTCATCTTCAGCTTTGTCTACTTGAAAGGAATGATGTGATATGATGAAGCAACTATTCCCAGTCAAGCATGTCATGGGGTATATCTTCTCACTTGTCCTTTCGGTCGTCGCGCTGGCGGTGCTGATGGATGGCATCTCCTACACGGTGGGACTTGCAATTCTACTGATCTGTGCAATTTTGCAAGCCGGAACGCAATTGTTCCTCTTCATGCACATTGGCGAATCGAAAGATACGAAGTCGAGCCTCTACCTCAACATTGCTTATGCCCTCTTCGTGGGTCTCGTAACGATCTTCGGTACATTGTTCACGATGATTTGGGGTTACAACTAGGATTAGAAACCGTCAGAGAGAGATCTCTGGCGGTTTTTTTGTTTGTGGGGAGGGGGAGTTCGATCGATAAAACAGACTAGGTCAAAGGGAGAACTCGCTCCAACCGCTTCTTGTCCGCCCATTTCCTTTGATTAGATGAGTTGGATGAAATGGGCTTCCAAAGAGCGGACGTAGACTTTTCCGCGAGTTCTTCCCTCCTCCGAATAGTTTTATCGTTCGAACCATTCTAACCCCCAAAACCTGAACCGCCAACGATTCTCTATGCGGTTTCAGAGGGGTAGGAGGAAGACCAAAAGCGCCGCATCTTGGCAGATAGCGGCGCTTTTTCCTACGCTAAGCCTAAATACAATTTCGCTAGACCTTAAAATGAACATCGACGTAGGTCACATCCCGCATCGATTGCAGCCACCCTTGGATGTCATCCACGCGTACTGGGTCAACCACGATATACCGAACTTGGCTGTAAGAGTCGTCTCCGATCTCGTCGCAAGACGGCTCCATATACAACACCTCGCCGACTAATGAGCCGATCTGGTCTAGAATGACCATCGCACAGGCCATCTTCATCATACACCGGGAAGCGAATCCCACTTGGATCTGAAGCACTCGAATCCCCTCATGCTGAATCCGATGGATGATGTTCTCCACATTAAACGCTTGGCTAGCCTCTGCCGATATCGCGCTCATAATGTCTTGCTGCATGCTTGTATTCTTCTCACTCGCCAGCGCATATCCTCTTAATTCGCATAGCAACGGCGCCACATCTGCAGTGACTTTACTCCCGAGCAGAATAGCATCCTTCAACATCCGCATTTGATCCATACAGCGGAAGATCAGATTCACAATATCGCGAGTCATGTTCAGCTTCCAATGCCTCACAAGGTCCAATAACCGCTCCATTTCGAATCGAAGTTGTTTCATTTGCTCAATTTCTAATATCCAATAGGCCTTTCGCGACATATCGATCTGATTCATTTCCTGACCTACATCATTAATTTGTGCTGTAGCTTCGTCTAGAAATTCGCTTTGCATCACCGGAAATAAAGTTGAAATTGTCATGTTGTTCCTCCTTCACTCCCATATCCCTCAGCAGCTCTAGCATATCGATCTCCTTCCTCGCTAACTCTTCATCCGGGATTCGTAAACATGCAGTCACGTATTTTTTATCAAATTGCGTATTGGTGCAGCGAATTAATTCGGCCTTAGCTTCTTCAAGCGTCATTGCTGGTCGATACGGCTGATCTGAGATCATCTTGTCCCAAGCGTCAATGACGGTGCAGATCCTCGCAAACGGGGGGATATTATCCCACATTAAGCCAGACGGATACCCTTCACCATTCCACCGTTCATGATGATATTTGACGATATCTATGACGATGCGGCTTCCGATCTGCTCCCCTGTTAAGCGTTCTGCTCCAAGAACCGGGTGCTGCCTCATAACATCCCACTCATATGTCGTCAGTTGCGTAGTCTTCGTCAAGATCTCCGTAGGAATCAACAGTTTCCCGATGTCATGCAGACAACAGCCTAAGATCAACTGACTAGTCTGGGTCTTGGTTAGCTGCAATTGCTTCGCCATACACCGCGCGAGATGCCCGACTCGCATACTATGTTCAAATGTGATCTGATCTTTTCCCCATAAGTCATGCAGCAATTCTGTGATGTGTTCCATTCGCATAACCTCACCTACTTTGCCATGATATGCAAAAGAAATTGAAGACCACCCGTATATCAGAGGATCTTCAACATTTTTTAGCAATCCATCCCATATTCCAGTCCGTATCCATCCCGTTTACCTTCATTACATGGTAAAATAGTTAGTACGTACAATTTGTGTTGTTCGACATCTTTATACAAATATCGTATTAATTATAGTAAACTTTTCCTAGTAATTCAAGTAAATTGAACGATATCATAGTCTTATTTACCTATAGTATATCTTTTAAGCATTCTTCAACATAATCGGGAGCTGCTTTTTGAATTTGCTGAACCGTATGTAAATATCTTTGCGTCGTATTGATATGCGTATGCCCGAGGGACTCTTGCACCTGCTGGAGGGTCGCACCGCGTAGAAGGGCTAATGTCGCGTTCGTATGCCTGAGCCAGTGAGGCGTTACCACTTTGGTAAGGCCGCATTCGATTCGTGCATTTTGAATGATTTTCTCGATATAACGGACAGAAATAGGGAAAATGCGAGAGTCTTTTGAAGGGGATTGTTGTTCCATCATCATGAAGTATTGCGACAGCAATGTCCACAATCGCTTCGGCACTTTGACTTCACGTTCTTTGCCGCCTTTGCCGAATACGGTCAGCCACATGGTGGTTCCGCCCGGATCGGTATGGAAATCCTCCTTCGTAATGGAGATAAGCTCTGATACCCGCAGCCCTAGTAAGACTAAGGTTAAACCGATCAAGTAATTCCTTAGACTCTGTTTTTTAAGTTGATTGATCAAACGAACTAGTTCCGTCTCGGTGAGATAGTGGTTCTTGCTCGTAATGGTTATTTTCGGAATCCGAAGACTTGTCGTCGGATTGTGAGCGAAAATGCCAATATTCGGATCATTCCCCCATTTATACAGTGAACGTAGAGGGGCAATTCGAGCTGCTACCGATGCCGGTGCTTGCGGCTTATTCCCTTTACTTAAATACCCCTGGACTAACCCGAGTTTGTACATCTCAAGTTCCTTCCACGTCGCTTCCTTCAGTGTTTTATTTCCGAGGAAATCTCTAAATTTATTAATGGCGTTCCGATAATTGCGTATCGTATAAGCCGAATGGTGAAACGAAGCCAGAAATATATTAACGATTTGATCATCCGAATAAGCGTTATTGTGATCCATTTGTATAATGCTTTGAGATAAGATGGGTTGTGTTTTCAATCTTATGGTCTCCTTTATTATGCGAACAACACAAATTGTGCGTACTACAATAGAACTATACGACACGATGTCTGATAGGTTCGCAAAATTTTCGTCTCTTGATGTTAATCTATATCTAAAATATGGACACGAACGCATCGATTTATTCCGCCACATACTACTGTGGGCAGAATAAGATACTGTTAAAATAACATAATTTATCCCGCCAAGATAGACTTGGCGGGTTTGCTGTATTGTCACTGATTTGATTTTAACAGATCATGCAGCCGTTTACGTTCTTTATCATTCACAAGATAATAATAAATATTATTAATACGTGTTCCTGTCCCCTGAACCTCTGTTGTATCGATAGAATTAAACGCTGGCAGGTAGTTCTTATACATGTATTTCATCTCGTCGAATGTGATGTTCGTCTTCACATTTCGGCCAAGCGCCTTTAAAATACCAGGAATCCGGTCGATGCTGCCCCACTGCATCGCGGTATTCATCAGCTTCAACAACACCTGACGCTGCCGATCATTCCGCCCCTTATCTCCGCGAGGATCATCGTACCGCATCCTAGTATAGAGCAGTGCATGCTCACCGTCCAGTTTCAACGTTCCTTTATTGAAATGAACCCCTTCCTGATTGAAGGCAAACGGGTTCTCGACTTCCACGCCACCCACCAAATCAACAAGCTGCACGAAGCCCTCCATGTTAATTTTGACGACATAATCGATCGGCATATCAAGGAACTTCTCCACGGTAGCAAGCGCCATCTCAACGCCTCCAAAGGCATACGCATGATTCATTTTATCGACCGTATGATGCCCTACGATTTCTGTTCTTGTATCGCGAGGTAAATTGAACATCACCATGGATGGCTTATTCGGATTCACCGACACCACGATAATCGTGTCAGATCGTCCTCTGTCATGTTCGCGCTCATCTACACCCATCACAAGCACGCTGAAAGGTTCGAGCTTCTCGACGGCTACAGGTTCCGTTTTCGGCTTCACGGTCGTATCCTGGCTCACGTATACGGGCTTATTGGCTTTTACAGGGATGTACATCTGCTCCGCCGTCTCTTTGACCGTGCTATAGACATAATAGGCAACACCACCAGCACCACAGATCAGCACGAAAATTGTTATTGATACAATCCATACCCAACGTTTCATTGTGCGAAGACTCCTTCGTCTGTCAGCTCCATTTGGCCCCATCGCACCTGAAGCTGCTCCTCCACTTCATCTAAGTCACCAAGACCAACTTGAACTTCTGCCCACTTCATCACGGTCATGGCATGAATGCGATGAGGTATACCTGCCTTAATCTGCAGGACATCCCCTGTACGTATGTGACAGCCTTCCCCATTGTGGATGAACTCGCCTTCTCCATGCGTCACAATCCATACTTTGGATCGCATCGTATGATTCGCATAAGCCAGATGATAACCCGGCTCAAGCACAAATTTACTCGTCATCACGATATGTCCTGAAGGCTCCTGCCTACAGTCCAAAATCCAATATCGCCCATCATCAAAACCATATTCACCAGATCCACGATTCATGCATACCATCCCGTCCACGTCAGCCCCATTCTAACCGAATGTCTTCGACATACCTCAAGCAGATACCACCGATACGATCACTTGCGCCAAAATCACCATCACACCCGCAACCTTGAGCAGCATATATCCTTCTCGCAATACGACCATCGCGATAAGCGCCATCATCCCCCATCCCACTGCCGTACGTAACGAATTGGAATGCGTTCTACCTTGCCTGCGCTGTACGATACGAAATAATCCATAGCTAAACATACCTATCAACAGAATCCCTAATAGAATTGGATCTACCACATCCTCTACCACCGATCCGGATTGCCAGACCTTGCTGTACAACCATTCGAAGTTCAACATGACTTGATCCTCCTCTACTCTCTCATCTGTGAATTTTTGTATATTAAATTTATGATACAATATGTATCCTTGTCAATCACAAATCTACCAAAAAGATACATTTTGTTCTCTATCATTTTATTCCGTAAAAACCTTGCTGTACCTGCATTTCTCGACATCGGTCCGATCAACAAATTGAGACAGAACATGCTGATCTTCGCCTAGTTCTACCAAAAAGAAAAGCCTCCTTTTGGAGGCCTTACGCTACTGTTTATGACGATATAGTTGTAGAAGTTCCTTCTCCCGGTCCAAGGTTAATCCCGCCTTAAGCGGCTTGTCGTTTTCTTCCTTGCGCTGCTGATCCCAACGCCATATGTCCTCGATTGTCGCTTCCAGCGGTCTGCAGGTGAGCCCGGCTTCGATCGCCCGTGAAATATCCACTGAACCTGCACCACGCCAAGGCTCTCCCCCTTCTTCGAGCGGGAAGTTATGTGGGATCCATAACGGCAAATCTCGCCATGGCTGAACCTGATGGTCTAGTAGGAATTGTTCCTTCGCTCATACCCATGCCGCATCACTATTCGTGACGCTTCGGCACGTGTTCAGGAATTGTTCCATCGTCAGTGGTTTCGCCGGTCGGTCGCGACCATCAATGAATTGAATCTGCTGCGTCGGAAACTCAGGCGCAAGCACGGTACCACCCTCACTCACACGTCTTACCCAATAGGTCAGACGGTCTGACTCATCATGCGGGCCAACAATCAACCCTGGCCGGACATTCAATACGCGCCCAGGCATGAGACGCTCCGCCTCGATCTCACACATTCGCTTGAGATGACCATAATAGGGTCCTGGCAATGAAACAGATGGATCCTGGAGCAACTCTTGTAATTTTTCATTGGATAGGGTAGGCGTAATATACTGCTCGTTAATCCCTTCAGGGGCCCAGTCCTGATAGACCGAAATGCTGGAGATCATCGTGTAATGCTTCAGCTTCCCGTCCAGTACGTCGAGCAGACTTGTCACATCGTGCGGGAGATAAGCACACGTATCAACAACGGCATCCCAAGATCGATTCTGCAGCAGCGAAAGATCCTGTTTACGATCCCCAATAAGCTGTTCAACAGGCTGATCTTCAAAAATTCCATTGTGCTGCCCTCGATTAAATACTGTGACCTGATAGCCTTTACGCAGCGCTTCTTCGACGACAAATCTGCCAAGAAACCGTGATCCACCGATGACAAGAATCTTCATTTCCTGTCCCTCCCTTAATTCTCACGATATCGTCATTGACTTCCATTCCCTCTGATTATACGAAGAAGACCATACGTCATACAAATAAAAAATGCCAACTCCTAAATGGGATTAGGAAGTCAGCACGTGAGACGTATCGATTGTATATTTCTTTTCAATATAGGTGATAAAATACCCCGCCAACTCAGAGTCGAATTGACTACCCGAACAACGTCTGATCTCATTGAGTGCTTCTTCATACGATTTCGTTACCTGATAAGGGCGTTCTGTTGTCATCGCATCAAAAGAATCAATTATACAGAGCATTCGCGCCAACTTTGGAATTTCATTTCCCTTCAACCCGTGCGGATAGCCTTTACCATCGTAACGTTCATGATGCAGCTCAATCAATGGAATAAGCTCTTTGTATTTCCCTGTTGCAAGCACGATCTCCTTACCCCAGAGGACATGCTTCTTGACCATTTCCCACTCATCCGGTGTGAGCTTCGTCTTCTTATTCAGCACATCTCGTGGAATCTCGAGCTTACCGATATCATGGATCAGCGCTCCTAGAATGAGTGTTCGACGATCTTCTTCATGGAGCTGTAGAACTTCCGCCATATCGACCGCATAGGAATAGACACGTTTCGAATGTTTGTAAGTATAGATGTCCTTGGATAGGAAGATCTTAACCTGCTGTTCGAGCTCGTGGATATCATGCTCCAAACGTTGAGGCGGCTCGTCCTGTTCTCCATAAATCGACACCATATTTTTTCCCTTTGATTTCGCTAAATACAAGGCACGGTCCGCTGCATCGACCAATTGCGACTTGTCATACGTTTCTTTATTAATCTCAAGCAATCCTGCCGAGAATGAGATACAGCCATGCGGGAAGACGTCTACCCCATCATAAGGCGTGTGGTTGACTTTTTTTCGCAACCCATTCATGAATTCACTCGCTTGTTCTAAAGTATATCCTGGCATAATAATCGAGAATTCTTCTCCACCATAACGTGCAGCGAGAAAATCACGAGATTCACATTCAGACTTAACTAGATTCCCAAAAAAACTGAGCAGTTTATCACCCTCAGGATGCCCATAAGCATCATTATATTTCTTGAAATCATCTAGATCGAGCATTGCAAGCGAAAATGTTCTATCTTGTGTGCGATACATGCAAATATATTCATCGAGCTTCTCTTCAAAGTAACTATGACTATATAAACCCGTTCTCTGATCCATATTCGCTTTATTACTAATCGTATTATAAATCACAAACAGCTTGCTAAAAGCAACAGATAATAACATGGCAATACTTAAAAACAACAAAATACCAAAAATACCGCTTCGATCGACCAAAATAAGGACAACGAGAGAAAGCAACATCGTGCTCGTATAAGCAAATACACTATTCCTGAAGTAGGTTAGCAATGTATCCTTAATACTACCACCATTATAAATCACTGTCAGGAAGCTGATTAGCAGAATGTTAACCGTCGAATAAACAACTATGGCAATCAAGTAAGAGTAAATATTATCGAAATCAAAAGGGCCTGTCACTCCTCCTGATAAATGATATGTTATATCCGCAGAGATGATCATGAATATGTAGAGCGCCAAGTTAATTCCATTTTTAGAGAAAGAAGTTTTTAGCGCCAACCCTCTTAAAGCCATAAATGAGAAGCTAATCATGGCAATAAACAACGTAAAACTTCCGCCGAACATAAATATCGCCGCAAGATAGACGGAGGAATCCATCGATTCACTATTACCTTCCGGTGGAATTTGGAACATATACACATCAAGTAGTACCACCGCAACAACCATTATATAAATAATGATCCAGTCAGACATTTGTAATGGACTATAGAAATAAGAAGAATAATAAATACCTGCTGATAGACCAATGAGAATAAAGAAAATTTCAAATAGGCGGGTATAACGCCGCAATTGAAGAATTGTATTTTCTAGCAATTCTGTCACTACTTTCTTTTATCTAATAAAATAAGAAAGAAACAGGGTTCTCCCTGTTTCTTTCTTATTTTATTATGGAGTAATTTTGATTCCGGATGTAAGTGCAATAACAACAGAAGCAACGATAACCGTATTAAGAAGAATACGAGAAACAACGGCTTTCTTCATTATGATATCCTCCCTTTCATTTCATTGTCGTGCTATTATGTAAAGTTATTGTGCCTCAAGGGTAGATGTTCTATATTTTTCTACTAACATAATCTTCTGAAGATAAATGAATATACCAATATTCATTACAATATCTCCAATACTAATCACTTGCGTTCGAGGATAAGGTGGTGCAATCGGAATAATATCACCCAAGAAGGCAAGATGCGTTGATTCGCTCAGCATCACATGCTTCGTCACGGTGACTCCATTCTTCAACATTTCAATGTACACGGGATCAAGTACCTTCGCAGCTTCTAGTGAAACTGGCATTCTCCCGCCATTCAGAACCATGACAAGGAAATTCAAACCAACACCGATAAAAATATACCAAAATCCAGGTTCATTGCGGTTAAGCCACAATACATACAGGCCAACGACGTAAATCACCATAAAGTAAGAACCGCTAATTTGGTTCAAGATATCCCATCGATCTTGATAATAGAACATCACAAATTGCAATAATAGCAATATGGGAAAGATCAGTCCGCCTTTAATACGAACATTCGAAAGAGCCATGAACCCATTCTTAAATCCTGCACGGATTAATCCGACTATAATCCCAATTACGATTCCATCGATAACCATTCATACGTTCCCCTCTGAACTAGATAGAAACTAAAGTCGATCATACTATACAAAATATAAAACAAATAGACAAATTTCTCCATATGGCTGTAACGAGATTATAAGTGATCTACCCCTGAAAGTCAATCAATGAAGGCGATTACACGGTTGTGGGACAAGCGTTTTAGTATAAAATGAAAAACAAAAGAAAGCTTCTTATGGAAGTTCGATGAACTTCATAAGAAGCTTTCTTAATATCACAATATTACATCAGAATGCTAAGTTAAACGTACTAAACTATAATTCTTCTTCCCTTTGCGGATAATGATGAATCGGCCGTCGAAGGAGTTCTCGACCGTTACTTCCATCTCTAGATCCGTTACGCGCTCGCCATTCATGGAAATCGCACCTTTCGTGATATCCTCGCGCGCTTGGCGTTTAGATGGCTCGATACCTAGATCGACCAACCATTCTACGATGTTTTTGGATTCCTTGGTTGCATGGAAGGTCGGCATTTCTTTGAACCCTTGCTCAATCTCATCCGCAGTCAACGATTTGATATCGCCACTGAACAAAGCAGCGGTGATTTTCTTCGCTTGCTCTAACATTTCCTCACCGTGCACGAACTTCGTCATTTCTTCCGCCAATGTTTTCTGTGCTTCGCGTTTGTGTGGTTCTGTCTGGACCTTCTCCGCTAATGCATCGATCGCTTCTTTATCGAGGAACGTGAAGAATTTCAAGTATTTAATCACATCACGATCATCCGTGTTCGCCCAGAATTGGTAGAACTCGAATGGCGTTGTTTTGTTCGGATCAAGCCATACGGCACCGCCCGCTGTCTTCCCGAATTTCGTACCATCGGATTTCAACATCAGCGGGATGGTCAATCCAAACGCCTTGGATTCAGATCCTTCTTTCTTGCGAATCAAGTCTAATCCGCTCGTAATGTTGCCCCATTGATCGGAACCGCCAATCTGAAGCTGAACATCTTCTTCCTTGAACAAATGAAGGAAGTCAAGGGATTGGAGGATCTGGTAGGAAAACTCCGTGAAGGAAATCCCGCTCTCCAGACGGCTAGCCACGACATCTTTGGCAAGCATCGCATTGATGCTGAAGTTCTTCCCATAATCGCGCAAGAAGTCGATCACGTTAATCTTATGCGTCCAGTCGTAGTTATTCACCATACGCACCTGATTATCACCATCGGTGATGAATAGCTTCTTCATCTGTGCCGTAAGCGCTTCGACGTTCGCTTGGACTTGCTCCATCGTCTGCAGCGAGCGCTCCGATTGGCGACCGCTTGGATCCCCAATGGTGCCTGTCGCGCCTCCAATGAGAATGACAGGACGGTGTCCAGCAAGCTGGAAGCGTCTTAGCATCATAAATGGAATCAAATGCCCAATATGCATACTGTCGCCCGTAGGGTCAACACCGCAATACAACGAGATAGATTTCTCATTCGTTAGTTGACGCAATCCTTCGGCATCCGTCTGTTGGTTAATGGCGTCGCGCCATTCTAGTTCGTCGATAATGTTCATCGTCATCGTCTTCAGCTCCTCGATTCATTTCAAATTTAGCCCTATAAACAACAAAAAATCGTCCCCGTCTATTGCTAGACATCGGGACGATTGAATAACCGTGTTACCACCCAAATTGCATCCACAGCGCGTACGTCGCCATGAATACCACTCTTAGCGATAATATCGATCGCTACTCCGCTTAGGGACTGCCTAAGATACTCCAGAGTGTAATTCGCAGGATTTGTATGTACTGGGTCTCATCAACCCCCAGCTTTCTGAGAACAGGGACAAACTGCTACTTCGCTCTTTCAACGTATAGGACATATCAGATTACAGCCATTATAGAGAATTCAGATTGCAATGTCAACATGATCAGCAGCGTCGGGACGGGAAGCGTAATACTCCGTTCACACTGCATTCATACAGGCATGATAGGATACATGTACGAAGAAACAACAACGCACAAAAAGAGGTGAACCTACATGCTAGCAGCTGCCATTATTTTCATTAACTGTGCCCTTATTTTCTACACCATCGGTGTCTGGGGTGAAAAACGTTCCGGCACACTTCAAACCAAACATTTGATTTATTTCCTACTGGGTCTCGTCTGCGATACGACAGGTACAACCCTCATGAGTACACTCGCCTCGAATGGCGGGAATGTCATTCATGCGCTAACCGGCGGCGCCGCGCTTATCCTGATGCTAATCCATGCAGTCTGGGCTGCACTCGTCAAATGGAAAGGATCCGCGAATGCGCAGCACACCTTCCATCGCTTCAGCTTGATCGTCTGGATTCTATGGCTGTTTCCATATTTCATCGGTGTTGGCATGAGCATGTTATAAGCACTACGTTAATCTTTCGCTTTGCCGATACGCTTCTCTGACCCGTCCGATTTGTTCGATGTGTCCTTGAATATGCTGAACCCGGTATTCCAGCAATTGCTCGAAGGTAAATCGCCCTGCGTCTTCGTAGACGCCTACACGCTTGATCTGCTCCTCTGTAAGATGCTCGAGAATCGGCTGCATACTGGAACGCAGCATTTGGAACAGAAGCAGATAATGTTCACGGTCTGACAAATCGTAGCTCAGATGGTTCGCGAATGCGTTCTGATCGAAGGAAACAAGAACCGGCTCATCTTCAGCCAATACTCTTCGTATTCGATGCGTAGATGAGATCTCGGAATCCGTAACATGAATGATAATCTGATGAATACTCCATTGTTCTGGGGAAGGCTTGAATCGAAGTTCTTCCTCCGTCAATCCTTCAATGGCTTCCCGAAGCATCGCATGACCACGACCATACTCTTCTATTAATGATCTCATCATTGCCCTCCTTGGATTTGTTGTAACTTATTGCGATATAAATGTGATAATTATTAAAAAAGAGGACCCTTTCGGGTCCTCTTTTATTGATAAATCAAGGTTTTCTGGGGGATGATTACATCATGCCGCCCATTCCACCCATGCCGCCCATATCAGGCATAGCTGGTTTGTTTGGTTCTGGCTTGTCAGCGATAACCGCTTCGGTAGTCAAGAACATAGCTGCAACAGATGCTGCGTTTTGCAATGCGGAACGAGTCACTTTCGCTGGGTCAACGATACCAGTCTCAATCATGTTCACCCATTCGCCAGTTGCTGCGTTGTAACCGATGCCTACGGATTCTTTTTTCAGACGCTCAACGATAACAGATCCTTCTTGACCTGCGTTCGCTGCGATTGTACGAACTGGCTCTTCTAGAGCACGCAAAATGATGTTCACACCTGTCTGCTCATCACCGCTCGCTTGAACTGCTGCTACAGCGTTGAAGATACTTACAAGCGCTGTACCACCACCTGCAACGATACCTTCTTCAACCGCTGCACGTGTAGCATTCAATGCGTCTTCAATACGCAATTTGCGCTCTTTCAATTCTGTCTCAGTAGCTGCACCAACTTTGATAACCGCTACGCCGCCAGCCAATTTAGCCAGACGCTCTTGCAATTTTTCTTTATCGAATTCGGAAGTTGTTTCTTCCAATTGAGCACGGATTTGGTTCACGCGCGCTTCGATATCTTCTTTTGCACCGTTGCCATCAACGATGATTGTATTGTCTTTTGTTACACGGATTTGGCGAGCAGTACCCAATTGCCCAACTGTCGTCGATTTCAGATCAAGACCCAACTCTTCTGTGATCACTTGACCGCCAGTGAGTGCAGCGATGTCAGCTAGCATTGCTTTGCGGCGATCGCCGAAGCCTGGAGCTTTAACGGATACGCAAGTGAATGTACCGCGAAGTTTATTCATGATCAGTGTCGCTTGCGCTTCACCTTCAACATCCTCAGCGATGATTAGAAGCTGCTTACCAGCTTGAACCACTTTCTCAAGCACTGGCAAGATTTCTTGGATGTTCGAGATCTTCTTATCTGTGATCAAAATGTAAGGATTGTCAAGAACCGCTTCCATTTTGTCTGTATCTGTAATCATGTACGGAGAAGTATATCCACGGTCGAATTGCATCCCTTCAACCACTTCAAGCTCCGTGTAGAAGCCTTTCGACTCTTCCACTGTAATTACGCCGTCTTTGCCGACTTTCTCCATCGCTTCAGCGATCAATTGACCAACTTCATCGTCAGCAGCCGAGATTGCAGCAACTTGTGCAATCGATTGTTTGCCTTCGATTGGTTTTGCAATTTTTTGCAATTCTTCAACCGCTGCACGAACCGCTTTGTCGATCCCTTTGCGGATCACCATTGGGTTAGCGCCTGCAGTTACGTTTTTCAAACCTTCACGGATCATTGCTTGTGCAAGAACCGTAGCTGTTGTTGTACCGTCACCGGCAACATCATTCGTTTTGGTAGCTACTTCTTTAACAAGCTGTGCACCCATGTTCTCGAATGCATCTTCAAGCTCGATTTCTTTAGCGATTGTAACACCGTCATTGGTGATCAATGGGCTGCCGAATTTCTTCTCAAGAACAACGTTGCGTCCTTTAGGACCAAGCGTAACTTTTACTGCGTTTGCTAATGTATCTACACCACGAAGCATCGCACGGCGTGCGTCTTCGCTGAATTTAATTTCCTTTGCCATCGTGAAAAACCTCCTAAATAATTGTAATTGTTATTATGGATTCACTGATTGGAATGAATTAGCCGATAATCGCGTGGATATCGCTTTCTTTCATAATCAAATATTCTTTACCTTCGAATTTCACTTCAGTGCCAGCGTATTTCGAGAAGATTACGCGGTCGCCTTCTTTCACTTCAAGCGGAACACGAACGCCATCTTTCACCGCGCCGCTTCCTACCGCAATAACTTTACCCTCTTGTGGTTTGTCTTTCGCGGAGTCTGGCAATACGATACCGAATGCTGTTGTCTCTTCTTTCTCTACTGCTTCAACTAATACGCGTTCACCTAAAGGTCTGATCATGAAAAAATAGCCTCCTTTAAATATGTTGTTAAGCATTAACCATTATGTGTAATGTATTAGCACTCGTTCATCGTTAGTGCTAATAACAATTTTTATGATACCTATTTTGGAAGAACATTTCAAGCCCTTTTCTTCAAATTTACATGAACTTTTCAACATTCTATCGCCTCGACACACCTACCCATTCTATCCATCGCCGACCAATTTATGCCACACGAGTGAAAACAATTTCTTACTCCCCTACCCGCAGGAAAAAATAATTATATCCGTACCAAGACACTTGCCCAAGCCGATAGTTATCCGCCTCCATACGCTAGGATAAGATTTCACATCGATAAGGAGTGAATTTCATGGCATATATGCCTCCAAGACGTCCACGAGGCGGTCGTTCTTTCTTTCCCTTCGGAGGACCTCCCGGACAGCCACCGTTTTCGCCTGGTCCGCCCGGGCAGCCGCCAGGAACATCTGGACCCTCCGGAGCTCAGGCACCATCCTCGCCCCCACCACAATTCGTCCCTGCTAAGCCTCTATCGCAAGCCCAAGCAGGCGCATTTGCGGTAGACCCAGGCGCCATTCGCCGCTGCATGTTCCGCTATACGTATGTCTGGCTAACGAACGGCGACCAATTCTGGTTCTACCCTATTTTCGTCGGACGCGACTCCGTAGCAGGTTTCCGCTGGAATGGCTTCTTCTGGATGTATTTCGGCATCGACTTGCGACGAATTGATTCCTTCACTTGCTTCTAGCCCAGCTTTGCAAAAAGACGCTTATCGATATCATCGACAAGCGTCTTCTATGTGTTCCTATCTTTCGTATTCAAGCTCATCTTCCCAAGCCTGCTCACGTGCAAGCTGTTTCCGATAGACGATCGACGACAACCATACGCTGAATTCATATAGCAGTATGAGTGGAACGGCAACGAGCAAGTCCGAGATCAAATCCGGCGGCGTGATGGTTACGCCGATGAAAATCAACACGAAGTAAGCTAGCTTCCGCATTTTACGCAATCGTTTCGGATTCACGATTCGAATCTTGGTCAAGAACATGATAATGATTGGCAATTCGAACAACAGTGATACTGGAATTAAAATATTGAATAAGAATGAGAAGTATTGTGTAACACCATAGGTCTCCAAGAGCCCCATATGTTTCGTCATATCCGTCGTGAACGAAAATGCGAGTGGAAATACAACATAATAGGAGAAAGCAAGACCCGCTAGAAATAAAAGCAGAACAAACGGGATATACTGCACAGCACCCTTCCGTTCAACTTCACGTAGCCCTGGTCGGACGAACAGCCAGATTTGGTAGACCGTGAATGGCAACCCTACGATTAATCCAATTACAAAAGCAAACTTCATATAGATACCGATGGCATCCCACATCGAAAACGCATGAAAGCTCATGTCTTTCACTGGCGCAATGGCAATTAAATAATTATAGATGGGGTCCGTAACGACAAACCCGAGAATCATCCCTAGAACCAATACAATCAGAATATAGAAGATCCGTCTTCGCAGCTCGCCAATATGTTCCCATACTGTCATGTCCTCTGCATCGAAATGCTGCTCTGTCATTCTACCACCACGCTAATCTTAATCAGGTAAACGTCTGTCATTCGCGTGCTTCTGATCCTGTACAGGCTGCGATGTGCTATCCGTACTGCGGACTTCTTGCTTCGCGGGCTTGCGATCGTCGTCATCATCGTCTGAGATGATATCACGCGCTCCCTCTTTGAATTCACGCAATGTCCGACCAAAAGCGCGACCCAATTGAGGCAGCTTATTCGGACCGAACAATAATAACGCAACGATAATCAGCAAAATAAAGCCTGTTACGCCTATGCCTCCCACCTTGCATATCCCCCTTCATTCACTTCTTCAGCGAAAATATCAATTCTGTTCTAGCATCCGATCAGTCCGCCATATCCCATCTCCACGATATCGCGTTCTTCGATACGATCTCCCGCCAAAATCCGCGGCAGAAGCACATCAAAAGAAGTGAATGGGTCGTGCATGACACAGCCTGGTAAACCTAGAATCGGTATATCTTCCAAATAGCCCATTAATAACATGGAACCTGGCAGCATCGGCGTACCGTAACGAACGATTTCCGCACCTGCTTGCCTGATTGCTCCGGGTGTCCGATCATCGGGATCTACAGACATCCCGCCTGACAGCAGTATCATATCACACATTTGTTCCTTCAATTGGGAAATTTCCGTGACAATTATCGCTATATCGTCAGGCGCAAAGCGTTGTTCGACAATTTCCGAACCGAAGGCTTCAACTTTCGCTCTAACAACGGGACCAAACCGATCTTGGATGCGTCCATGATAGACTTCACTGCCCGTCGTAATCAATCCAATACGATGCGGAATGAACGGCTTCACCTGTACGACCGATTGATGCGTATTCTTGCGAAGCTCTTCGCTATACCGTTCAACCTCTTCTATCTTCGCGGTTTGCGTAATCAGTGGAATTACGCGTGTGCCCGCAAGCGCTTGGCCCGGATGCACAACCGTATTCGATTTGACCGTCGCGAGCGCAATATCACCGAGACCGTTCACACGATCAACGGTTGGCTTATGAATATGGGCCAACCCGTGAATACTCGATCGAATCATAACCTTCCCTTCGGAAGGGTCAGTTAACGTCGTATTCGAGCCTTGAAGCGCCATCGCCATGCGCTGCGCAGCATCATCCTCATGGATCTCATCCTCTGCTAGTGAAATTGCATAAATATGCGCTTTACCGATATCGAGCAGCTTCGGGATATCGGATTCCGTAATCCGATGTCCCTTCCGAAAAAGTCTCCCCTTGAACTCGCCCGGAATAATCTGCGTCAAATCGTGTGCCAGTACCATGCCTATGGCCTCTTCTACAGGAACTTCCTGAAGCGATGAAGAAATTGAGCCACTATTCATCTTGGTGATCCTTGTACCGGCCAGTAATGATATCAAGCGCGTGCGGAAGCTGATCCATGACGGCATTCAGATTCTCATGCACACCTTTCGGACTTCCTGGCAAGTTCAGAATTAACGTCTTCCCGCGAATTCCGCATACCCCGCGTGATAACATCGCCCGTCTTGTCTTGAGCATAGAAGCGGCGCGCATCGCCTCCGCCATTCCCGGCACTTCCCGATTAATTACCTTAAGTGTAGCCTCTGGCGTGACATCCCGCTCGGCTAGGCCTGTCCCGCCTGTCGTTAAGATCAAGTGGGTCTGGAAGTAATCGACCATCTCGATCAGTGCGGCCATAATCTCATCCTTCTCATCCGGTACAATGCGATACTCGACAATTTCACCGCCAAGCTCTTCTTCGATCAATTCTCGAATGACTTGCGCACTCGTATCCTCGCGTTCACCTCTAGAGCCCTTATCGCTAGCGGTTAGGATTCCTACTCTCCAGATCATTTCGCACCCCTCCCTCGAATGTCGAACTTCAATATATGATATTTATTCCTTGTAGCTTATCTATTGTATGTATATGAACTATTCATGTATTATCTATGATCCTGTGATCGCCTGCATCCATCGTGATGGTCATGTCTTCCGTCATGAGGCAATCTATGCGAAGGTCATGCGCCTCCATCGGTACATGTTCGATCACCTGTAGACTGAATGCCAATGCAATACATAACGGCCTGCCCTCAGAACCTTCTGGGCGCGCCTCAGCAAGTCTGGCCATAAACCGGTCATAATATCCGCCGCCGTATCCCATACGCCCTCCATGCCGATCATAGGCGATCCCTGGAACGACAACCCAATCTAATGTTGCCCATTCCCTCTCGGATAGCTGCGGAAGCGACAATTTCGGTTCTCGAATCCCATAGCTGCCAACTTCAACATCGGATAACGATCGGATCCTATACAACTGCATCTGCCCTGTATCCTGATTCACACGAGGGGCATGTACCCTAAATCCCCGATCCCAGCAATGCTGAATAAATGGCATGATATCGAGCTCGTGATCATAGGGAAGATAGACGAAAATGCTACGATTCGCGGATGATTGTCCCGACTGGGCCTGTCCATCAATCCATTTCGCAGCTTCTCTGCATATTCGTTCGGAGTTCACCTGATGCTCATTCGGTGATAAGGCCTTCCGCAAGGCTTTGATCCGCTTGCGAATCTCTTGTTTCTCGCTCATTTAACGAAATCACACCCTTAGTTTACCATTGTTCATTTACTTTCGCTAGTTTTCAGCGTTATCCTTCCATTTCTTCGCACTTTCCTCAAAATTCATGTACAATATGTACTATTGAAACCGTGATCATGTGTTGGAGGTATCGACGAAATGCTGCTTCAAGCTTCAGGAATAACGAAAAATTATGGTGTAACCAATATTCTGTCAAATATTAACCTAATGGTCAACGAACGAGAACGGATCGGTCTAGTAGGTGTGAACGGTGCGGGCAAGTCAACATTGCTAAAGATTATCGCCGGAGAAATCCGCCCGGATCAAGGGCAGATTTTCAAAGCCAAAGAAACACGCCTCGGGTATCTTGCCCAGAACAGCGGTCTGCAATCCGATCGATCGATCTGGGATGAGATGCTGCAGGTCTTCGCGCATTTGATCGAAGCGGAGAAGGAATTACGCGAGCTCGAACAACAAATCGCTGATCCTGCGCTCATGGAAGATGAGAAGAAATACGCGGATACGCTGAACCGCTATGCCACGCGTTCGGATTGGTTCCGAGAGCAAGGCGGCTACGAGGTCGAG
The DNA here is from genome assembly GCF_009363075.1 of Paenibacillus guangzhouensis. Lineage (NCBI taxonomy): Bacteria > Bacillati > Bacillota > Bacilli > Caryophanales > Paenibacillaceae > Paenibacillus > Paenibacillus guangzhouensis. Next base: position 4,408,521 of record NZ_CP045293.1, read on the forward strand.
ACGAAGATCAAGTCCATTCTGCATGGCATGGGATTCGGCAGCTTCTCCTTCGATACGCCTATTCATACGCTAAGCGGCGGCCAACGGACTCGGCTTGCCCTCGCTCGCATGCTGCTGCAAGCTCCAGATGTACTCATGCTGGATGAGCCGACGAACCATCTGGACATTGAGACGTTAACATGGCTCGAAGATTATCTCCGCGGGTACGCGGGCGCCATCGTCGTCGTATCACATGACCGCTATTTCCTCGATGCGCTCGTCACGAATATCGTCGAAATTGAGCGTCATCAATCCAAACGGTATACGGGCAACTATAGCAAATATATCGAGCTCAAAGCGGCGGACTACGAAATCGAGAGTAAACATTATGAACGCCAACAGACAGAGATTGCGAAAATGGAAGATTTCATTCGTAAAAATATCGTTCGCGCAACAACGACCAAACGAGCGCAAAGCCGTCGCAAAGCGCTTGAGAAGATGGATCGTCTGGAGAAACCACTCGGTGATTTGAAGAAAGCATCCTTTTCATTCGAAGTCGAACTCACTTCTGGTAAGGAAGTTCTGCAGATTAGCGACCTTGCGATGGGATTCCCGAATAAAGGAACCTTATTCAAGCATGTCTCACTCGATCTGCGCCGCGGCGAGACGGTCGCCCTCATTGGCCCGAACGGAATCGGTAAATCTACTTTATTAAAAGCGCTAGTCGGGCAGATGGAACCATTAGGCGGCGTGTTCAACTGGGGAACGAATGTCAAGCTGGGTTACTACGATCAGGAGCAGACAGGCCTGACCCCGAGTAACACCGTCTTGGAAGAGCTCTGGTCTGCCTATCCTCACCTCGAGGAAGCACGGATTCGCACCGTGCTCGGCAATTTCTTATTTAGCGGAGAAGATGTGCTCAAGAGGGTATCGTCTCTGAGCGGCGGAGAGAAAGCACGCGTCTCATTAGCGAAGCTGATGCTCCTCAAAGCCAATATGCTCATTCTCGATGAGCCGACGAACCATCTGGATCTCTTCAGCAAAGAAGTGCTGGAATCCGCACTCATGGACTATGAAGGCACGCTGCTCTTCATCTCCCATGACCGTTACTTCTTGAACAAAATGGCGGAACGGATCGTTGAGCTCAGTCCGACAGGGACGCAACATTTCCTAGGAAATTACGACGATTATGTCGAAAAGAAACAAGAACTGGCCGAAATGCTAGCCGAAGCTGCCGCTGCGCCCAGCAAAGAATCTGCAGCAAATACGACAGTGGGCGACAAACCATCGAGTGGCGCCGCTACCTTCGAAGACAACAAACAAGCGAAACGCGAGGAACGGAACAGACAGCGCAAACAAGAACAACTCGAAGCTGATATCGCACAGCTCGAGACGGAGATCGCGGAATTGGAGCACAAGCTTACACTTCCTGAGGTCTATCAGGACTATGTCGCCGTACAGGAGACACAGAGCCAAATTGATGAGAAAAAATCCCGTCTAGCCGTGACGTACGAACAATGGGAAGAGACCATGGCTTAAGCAATTGTCTTACCATATGAATATACACAGCCTTATCCACAGAACAAGTGAATAACTTTATCCTCCTAGCGGCCTATACGGCCGCTTTTTTTATTGATGCACGAGGGGATGCGAAGCAATTTCCATAATTATTCACTTTTTTATCCACATTATCCACAGAAATAGGCCATTCGACATGAAAAAGCTATCCCCCATTTCCATAAAACCCGCATCACTGCGCACCATAGTGTTATAACAGTTATGCACAGATCTCGTGGGATATGTGCATAACTTTGTCCACATGGCTTTCTTACTACCACTTTCCCATCGATGAGGAACAGAAGATTTCTCCAGACGCTTTGTGCTATAATACGACTTAATGTAACGAACCACTTTATATTCAACAATGAGGTGATTGTCTTGGCTGGCTCTTTGTTCTCTATGCACGGCCTTTCCATTCTTGCAACGATATTAGGCGGGTCGGCTGTGATCTTCCTGCGGCTGCGCGCTGCGAACAAACCAACGAATATGAAGAAGATTATTATGCCGCCCGTCGGTATGGTATCCGGGTTCCTCATGTTCGTCGTGCCGGAGTTTCGCGTCCCGCTTACGTGGGCACTGGCCTCATTTCTTGTCGGAGCGATTCTCTTCTCCTATCCCTTGATCCTGACATCACGATTCGAGCAGAAGAATGATCAGATCTATCTGAAACGCTCCAATATGTTCATCTTCGTCATTGTCGGACTTCTCGTCCTTCGTGTCATTCTGCATGATGTGCTTGAACAATACATCACGGTTCCTCAGAGCGCAGGCCTCTTCTTCATCCTTGCCTTCGGCATGTTGCTCCCATGGCGTGTCGCAATGCTGATGCAGTTCCGTAAGCTGCAGCATGCGAGTGTTCGAGTATAATAAAAAGGCTGTATCCGAGGCTCTCCATTCGAAAGGAGAGATTCGATACAGCCTTTTATTTTTTCATATCGATGCTAGCTCTGAACCGACCAAGCTTCGAGCGATAATGTTGGCTCGCCTTTCAGGTCCAGCGCTGTAAATTCGCCGCGCTTCCACTTCAAGTAAGCAGCCGCGCCAATCATCGCTGCATTATCGCTGCATAAGGCGAACGGCGGGATTAACAGCGGCAAGCCTTCAGCTCCACAGCGCGCTGTCAAGGCTTCACGCAACCCCTTATTAGCTGCTACACCACCGCATAAGAGCAGCTGCTTCACGTTGAATTCCTTCGCGGCGCGAATCGCCTTCTCCGTCAGCACCTCAATTACCGACTCTTGGAATCCGCGAGCGACATTGGCCAAGTTCAATTCTTCATTTCGCATCTTCGTCTGATTAATCACATTCAGTACCGCCGATTTCAAGCCGCTAAAGCTGAAATCATAGGAATCCGGCTCGAGCCATGAACGCGGCAATGGCACCGCAGCTTCCGCTTCATGCGCCAGACGGTCCACATGCGGGCCGCCAGGGTATGGGAATTGCAGCGCACGCGCGACTTTATCATACGCTTCACCTACCGCGTCATCCCGCGTCCGACCGATCATACGAAATACGCCTTCGCTCTCCAGCAAGACGAGTTCGGTATGCCCGCCGGATACGACGAGCGCCATACACGGGTATTCTATTTCATGTACCAACTGATTAGCGTAAATATGACCTGCAATATGATGCGTTCCGATCAACGGCAGGTCAAGCGCCATTGCGAGCGCCTTGGCTGCCACAATACCCACGAGCAGCGCACCGACAAGACCAGGTCCCATCGTCACAGCAATCGCAGACAAATCGGTTAGCGCAATGCCAGCCTTTTCTACGGCTTCCTCCGTCGTAATCGTAATCGTCTCCACATGCTTGCGTGAAGCCACTTCCGGCACGACACCACCGAAGCGTTTGTGCGTCTCAATCTGACTCGCTACAATATTCGATAATATTTCTTTGCCGTCCTTAATGACCGCGACGCTAGTCTCATCACAACTTGTCTCGATCGCTAATATATAATTGGGCTTCCCTTCGCCATAAACGTTACTCATGTCTGTCACCTGCCTCTTTCGATCCAGGGATTGTTCCCCCAGATTCGATGGTTTCCCATTCTACCGGAATATCCGCCCACATAATAAGTGCATCTTCATTATTGTCGGAATAATAACGAGGACGAACACCCGCTTGCGAGAAACCAAATTTTTGATATAAATTTTGTGCAACATGATTCGACACCCTGACTTCAAGCGTCATCTTCTTCATTCCGACAAAACTTGCTGTCTTCATCATTTCTTTAAGGAGTCTAGCACCCAGCTTCCGACCACGATACTCTGGACGAACGGCAATATTCGTAATATGCGCTTCATCCACGATGAACCACATCCCGCCATAGCCAATAATCTGGCCATTCCATTCCATCACCATATATTTAGCAAAATGATTCTGCGTTAACTCATTCCGGAACGCTTTGGCTGTCCAAGGCAGCGTAAACGCCTGTCTTTCTAGTTCTACGATAGATGGAATATCATTCAACTGCATTAGCCGAAAGCAAAGCCCGTCTGTTGCATTGTCCCTATAATCATCCACGATTCGCATTCTCCCTTCACGACTTCGCAAGCAGTTTCGCTTCTGCCTCTGCAAGCTGCGTATAATTCGGCTCAAATCGATGCGCATCGTCGAAGTCCCCTCGCATCAGTCTATTGCCACCTGTCAGCCCGAGCCAGCGCGCTTCCATCGTGTACGACACCATATGCACAGGAGCGCTAATCAGCGACTGCAATCGCTCCACTTCCGCCAAGTGAAGTTCGACGTCGCCAATAACCCAAATATGTGCCGGTGTTCCATGTTCAATCGTGCTTTCAACAATTTGATCCACCCAATCCCTCATGAGACGTACCCGATCTTCCTGTACGCCTTCCCATTGAATGGAATCGACAGTGGCTTGTCCGAACCATAGCGAGGTATAAACTTGTCCGCGCCGCGCATCAATCAGAGGCACGATCCAGTTCATACTTTGCATCGTATCCTCCTGTTGATCCCTGAAATTCACAGCCGTTATCGGTAGCATCGTATCCATGTTCCCCGAAGTCTCCATCAATGATTGTGTCGCATGATGCCATCCGGCTAGCGCCAATCCTTCCAGGCTCGAGACGCCTACAATCGGCTTCTTCCAGACCCATGCGAGTGTCTTTCCAACCGTCACGCCAATGCGTACACCTGTGTATGAGCCAGGACCGCGGCCTACAATAATACCGTCCAGATCCTGCTCGTGCATATTTAGTGATTGAAGGACTTCTTTCACCGTTGGTATTAAATATAAGGAATGATTGCGCTCTGCCGATGAAGAAATCTCCTTTAGGACGCGCGTTCCTTCCACAACAGCAACGGTAAGCATGGCCGTCGATGTATCAATTGCTAAATACCGCTTGTTCGGTGTTTCCTTGCTTATCATGATGACGCCCCCTCCTTGTTCAGTTCCTCACACCATGCCTCATAAGGAGAACCGTACGCCTGCACGTGGAATACGCGCTCAGTCATGCCGGCATATTCGATATAAATGTGCAAATATGCTGCAGGCAGCAGATCCGTAATCAGACTCGACCATTCGACAACCGTCAATCCTTGTCCAAAGAAATACTCATCAAGCCCCAGCTCGTCCGCTTCTTCCATCGAGAGACGATAGACATCCATATGATAGAAAGGAAGTGTTGTTCCTTCATATTCTTTGATAATCGTAAACGTGGGACTATTCACCACATCTTGTACACCTATCGCACGAGCCAGCGCCTGCGAAAATCGAGTCTTTCCCGCTCCCAAATCACCATCGAGCGCGATAACAGCCCCCGGCTGAATCCAACCCGCGAGCCGTGCAGCGAACCGCTCGGTGTCTGCCTCTTGCATGGAACGGAATGTATACGTATTAAGCACCACTTTCAACTCCAGTTCTACTCCGCATGATTCAAACATGTCTGCTTGATCCATATTGCATAATGCTCTTATTATATCGACCCTCTCCCCTGCCTGCAATAAGCGCCCCTCATACCCAAGCTTTGAAAAAAGCCCGAACCATCTGTCTGCGCATACGTTCGCAGCTTCGGTCCGGGCTGGGTTCAGCTTATATGATCTGGATAACTTGAAAATTCAGCTCAATGCTCACTCAACCGTTCCACGGACACAGTCTGTGTGTTGGTCGGACGAGAACCGATCTGAACCGTCGCCATGTTATTTGCTTCATCTACATTCTCAATCCAGACCGAATCACCTGTATCGAGTTTTACCGCAATTGTATCTTGGCTCTTATAAATTTCTAGGGCACGACGCGCATCCATTCTTCCTTACTCCTCCTTGATGGTTCTTCGTAGTCCTCTACAATATACCCGAACGGCTCTGTTCCCATTCAAGCTGAGTAAGACCTACAACAACGGTGACAGCATACGCGCCAGCACTTCTTTCCCTTTCTGAATCCGGGAACGCTGCTCAAATTCTTTCAAGATCAGTTCTGTACTATCCTTTAGATCCTGATCGAAATCAGCATAGAGCCGCTCAATCGTACCAAGGTCGAATAGCACCGCATTTAATTCAAAGTTCATAAATAAACTGCGCATATCCATATTGGCTGTCCCCACGGAGGCCAGCATCCGATCGATCAGGACGACTTTGGCATGCATGAATCCTTTCTGATACTGATAGAACCGCACCCCAGCCTGCATCAGCTCTTCCACATAAGATAAAGACGCTAGATTGACTAGCTTTGAATCGTTCACCCCTGGAATGATGACCCGCACATCCACTTTACTCACCGCAGCGGTCTTTAGCGCCGTAAATATACTCAGATCGGGAATAAAATAAGGCGTCTGTAGATAGATCCGATGCTTCGCTACCGATATCGCCCCGAAGAACATCTCTTGAATGGCATCCCAATGGGAGTCTGGCCCGCTCGCGATCATCTGCACTTGTTCAGAGCCTTGACATTCATGCTGCGGGTACAAGTCCAGGTCGCTGAGCTCTCGATTCGATACGACAAACCAGTCGTTGATGAACGTATTTTGCAGAAAATAAACGGCATCCCCGCGCACTTGAATCTGCGTATCCCGCCAAAATCCGAGCTTCTTATCGTTACCTAAATATTCATCGCCGATATTGATGCCGCCGACGAACCCGATTTTCCCGTCAACGACGACGATTTTGCGATGGTTCCGGAAGTTCAGCTTCCGATGATAGAGGGCAAAAAGCGGCGGCAAAAAGCTATAGAATTCAATACCGCTATCCTTCAGCGGCTTCACGAACCGGTCATTGAGCCCGTAACTGCCCAGACCGTCCACGATAATCCGTACCTTCACGCCCTGCTTCGCCTTCTCGAGCAATAATTGCTGGAACCTGGTACCGATCCGATCCCCGCGAAATATATAGAACTCTAAATGGATATGATGCTTCGCCTGCTCCATCGCCTTGAACATCGCTTCATAAGTTGCCTCGCCATTCGTAAGCACCTCCGTCTCATTACAGCCACTAATTGGACTCTCAGATAAATGCGTCAGCAGCCGGAACAATCGCCCTTCCCGACGCAGTTCATAGTTATTGCTCTGGAATTTCCGGGTCACGATCGAAGAGTTCTGCCAGATCAGCTTTCTTTTTCTGCGAAAAATGGTCGTACCCTTCTTCCGAACCTTCCGCCTATTCTTATAATCTTGAGCAACGAAATAATAGACCGCAAATCCAATCACCGGAAAACAGAATAATATGAGCAGCCACGCCACAGTCTTCGATGGATGCCGGAATTCAACGATCAGGATCGTCGCTATTTGAAATATAAATACAGCTAACAAGATAGCGAGCCATGTCATACTTCGGATTCCCTCCCTCTTTGCTTTACGTCCCCGCTCAGAGGATATGATCGCTTTCGATCTCGCTATACTTATTTTTAACAACAATTATCGTAACCTATACGCATTCATAACCATCCTTGAACATCATTCGCAATATTTTTTCGGCATGTTTTGGCGGACAACCGAATAGAATCCCATCTATAGCAGTCTATTCCAATCGAATCGGTGCTTTTGTTCCGGTAGAAAGGAGAATCATGAAGAAACGATGGTTTACTAGCAAGATGACGCTGCTCGTGATTCGTGACGCGGATCAATCGGTCAGACAAATCGAAGTACCAATGTTGCTAGTCATCTCCGTTCCTCTCATTACTGCTGTGTCCCTAACTAGTTTTGTCCTCGGACTTGAAATGCGCTCTTCATCTCAGATTGAAGGGCTGCAAGGAAAAATATCCGCCAATGCCACAGCAAGCGCAAATACCATTGAGCAGAAAGACCACGCCATTACCTCTCTTCAGAACGAAGTCATTGAACTGTCCTCAGATGCGCAAATGATGAAAGAAGGAATCGAACGGATCCATAAGATGGAGAAGACGCTGCAAGGTCTGATCCGCAAATACGGCAAGACGGAGTCCACGAACGATTCAAGTGTTACCCCTCTCCCATGGGATGCGACAGAGGATGTCGGCGGTGAATATTTCCCAGTCAGTAATGAAGAGATTCTTCGACTCGCGCAGGATACGGCCATTGATCTGGAGCAAATGGAAACGGTCATTCAGGTCATGCAGCAGAACGTCTCGAAGACGGTTGAGCGGGTCCAGGATGTATTTCAGAACACGCCAACGGGTTGGCCAACGACATCTCATCGCTTGACCTCGAATTTCGGTTACCGCCGTGATCCGATGACAGGCAGAGCTGCATATCATGCCGGTGTCGATATTGCGGGGAAAGTGGGAGATCCTGTCTTCGCCGCCGCCGATGGGAAGGTCATTACGACTGGGTCCGACAATTCTCGCGGGAAGTATATTGTGATTGAGCACGCGAAAGGCTACGACACCTGGTATATGCATTTAAGTCGGATTGAGGTCGATGAAGGGGATGTTGTTGTCAAAGGGGATCGCATCGGGCGACTCGGCAATACGGGACGAAGCACGGGCCCCCATCTCCATTTCCAAATTGCAAGGGAAGACCAGCTTATTGATCCACTGCCTTTCATTACGAAACCGAAGGAGGAATAATACATGATGCGGCGACAGAAGAAACTACGTCTAACCGATACGTTAATCGGACAAGGAACGACAATGGATGGACATTTGACATGCCAGACGAACTTGCGAATCGAAGGACATTTTCAAGGGGAGATTGAAGTCAGCGGTACGGTGACCATCGGGGAACAAGGCGTTGCAACGGCGAACATTCAAGCCAGAGAACTGATTATTGCGGGCAAAGTCTTTGGTGATGTGACGACGAAGGGGAAATTAATCATTACTAGCAAAGGCCAATTCCATGGGAATTACCAAGGCTCTTCGATTATTATTCATGAGGGCGGCATCTTCCGTGGCGAGAGTCTAATGGAGAAGCTAGAGCCTCGGTCCATCGTTCAAGATTCAGAATTGCCTGCGATTACGAAGAAGAACAAGAAGCAGGCAGGCTAGAGGAAGTTCTCCGACGGCTGAGGCTGGTTGGGCAAGACCTCCTTGGTTCCCACCATAAATGATCGTAAAGGAGGTCTTGATTTACTTCAGGACAGGGGGACTCTGATGATTCACAAAATTTACGAACTGCTCTTGAATCTGAGAAAGAGAATAACAAGCCTCGCAGCAACCGAGCGGTACACCAACACGATAATATCCTGTTGTAAACACAATGCGCTGTCGCTGTACACTTTGCCTCGTATTGCATACCAAACAATAGATGGATTCCGTATGAGTCATCTTCACTCAACCCCCAATGAGCAGACTTGCAAATGATACTTACGATATTTTAATGTTACAATATGTATCGTATCAACGTTACAACATTTCTCGCAAATTGTCAATTCATACAGTATTAAATTTCATGCATTTCGGTTCACCCAGTCGACTAATGCTTCATGCCAATGACGCATCGGTGGAATTCCCGTTCGCGTCAGCGCTGCGGGATCTAATACAACCCGTTCTGGGCATCTGGCACGGTGCGTCGTACGTTGGGAAGAACGACTAGGCCATTCGAGCGCAGGGGTAAGCGCCCCAACGGCTTCTCTGAACTCTTGTATGGAACAGGAACCGCTATTCGTCACATGATAGAGACCGGAGCAATGCAGCTCTAGCAACCTCTCAACACTACGAATTAAATCTGGCACATAGGTTGGGCAACCAATCACGGAGGGGTCGACTTGCCATACCGATGAGCGGGACGAGCTTGCTGCACTGTGGATCTCTTCCTCTACAGGACGAGTTCCGAACAGCCAAGCGGTTCGAACGATTAATGATTGCGGTTGGATCGCCTGGACGAACCGGTCGCCAGCGACTTTGGATGCTCCGTACGTATGGACCGGCAATGGATATGCCGTCTCCTCATAAGATTGATCTGGCGTCCCTTGGAAGACTTGATCCGTGCTGAAATGAACCAGCTGCGCACCAACCGCTCTAGCAGCTAGTGCAACATGCCGTGCGCCGTACGCATTGATGCGATAGGCCTCCTCCGGCTCCTCCTCTGCAAGATCGATATTCGTGAAGCCTGCTGTATTCATCATGAGTTCCGGCTGATACGCCTCGCATACTTTCATGACGGACCCTGCGTCTTTCACATCAAGCTCTTGTCTGGTAAGGGCAAGGACTTCCGTGTGAGGTGCCCACGCCTCACGGATGGCTGAGCCTAACCTGCCCTGTCCCCCGATAATTAACACCCTTCCCCGAGAGCTCATCCTGCTTCGCCCTCGAGTACGAGCTGCGCATCCGCTAAGAATGGATGCTGTTCGTCTTTGGGCGACAACAGTGGGTGGTCCGTCGGCCATGGAATGGCTAGCGCAGGATCATCCCAACGAATGCCCCGATCATGTGCAGGCGCATAGAACTGATCCACCTTGTAGCTAACTTCAGTGTTCGGAACAATCGTACAGAAGCCATGGGCGAAGCCTTGAGGGACGAGCAGTTGGCGTTTATTCGCTGCGCTCAGTACATATCCAACCCATTGTCCGAAGGTCGGCGAGCCTGGACGAATATCGACAGCTACATCATAAATCGCACCTGTCAACACGCGCACCAGCTTCGTCTGCGCCTTGGGGGAGAGCTGATAGTGGAGGCCTCGCAGGGTCCCCGCAGGTTCTGACAAGGAATGATTATCCTGCACGAAGTGATAAGGAAGCCCGGCCGCTGCGTACTTCTCCTCGTGGTAACTCTCCATGAAGAACCCCCTTGCATCGCCGAAGACATCCGGTTCAATCAATACGACACCTTCTAACTTGGTCGGAATAACTCGCAAGCGTTCAACCTCCTCCGTGATATTACATGTAGAACTTATCGCGACTTTCACTTCAACTAAATCGATAAGCTGACCTGCAATGCAGCATCTGTACTGTTATATGCGAGGTCTCCCGGCTTTGATGCCCCGTGAAGGAAAACAACTTTGCCGCAGCGCCCTTCGCGCATGAGTTCGAAAGCTTCTTCATACCGGTCCAGTGTGAACGTATGTGTAACGAGCTGGTCTAGCGGCAGGATGCCGCGATCCAATAGCCCTTTCATCTGATACCATGTCTCATACATGCGGCGGCCTGTAATGCCTTCCACACGAATGCCCTTGAAGATGATCTGCCCCATATCCAGCGGCACATCCTGCGTTGGAATGCCGAGTAGCGAGACGCGTGCTCCGTTCGCCGCTCCCTCGAAGCCCTCGCGAATCGCATCTGGATGGCCTGACATCTCAAGCACGACCTCCGCGCCTTCACTGTTCGTATGCTCGCGAATCGCCTGCGACAACTTCACCTCTCCGCTATGTATCAAGACATCCGCGCCCATACGGTGTGCCATGTCCAAGCGATACGGATTAATATCTGCCGCGATGACCTGCGCTGCACCGCATGCTCTCGCTACGGCAATCGACATCAGTCCGATTAATCCTGCGCCAATGATGGCAACCGACTTGCCGACAATATCGCCCGACAGCACCGTCTGCACAGCATTCCCAAGCGGGTCCTGAAGACAAGCAATCTCGAATGGCATATCCGGCCGGTTGTGGATCACGTTGCTGGCTCTCACGACGGCATACTCCGCGAAGCATCCCGGCGCCGTAATGCCGAAGCTCAATGTGTTCAGGCATACATGCGATCTTCCCGTCCGGCACGGCTTGCATATTCCGCACACCATATGTCCTTCTGCAGAGACGTGGTCGCCAATCTTCACATGGGAGACCCTGCTGCCGACCTCTTCCACAACCCCAGCGAACTCGTGCCCGAAGACATGCCCCGTCACCACGGACTTCTCTGCCCACGCATCCCAGTTATAGATGTGCATATCCGTTCCACAGATGGAGCTCGCTACGACACGTACGAGCACCTCGTCCGGGCCGATCACCGGCACGGGTACCTCCTTCAGCACTGCGCCGGGCCCCCGGTGTTCTTTGACTAAGCCGATCATTGTTCTCATGTGTATTCCCTGCCTTTGTATTTTGTTATTCTTACAAAACAAATAGAACTGATCTTAAGCTCCATAACACAGCTCTGTAATCAGTTCTTTATCGATTATTTCTTTATGGCGTAACGTTAATAATATTTCCCGTATAATCTCTCCAGTTTGTTCCATCGTAATAAACAGGTTTTTTCTTTACTGTATCATAGTACGTATCGCCTTCAACTGGTGTCTTCGACACTTCCGTACTTCTTTTTAAATTAATGAACTTATCCTTTAAGACAACTTCCGTATATTTACCATTAGAATTGCTCGGTTTACTCCGATAGAACAATCTACCTGTCAGCGTTTGATAATTAAAGAAGCCTGCATTGTAATCGGTCGATGGAAACCCCGAAGTACTGTTCTCATCGATAATTGTTGGCGTGAGCAGGGTTTTTTCGTAGCCCTTATAATACAATGCTAATTTCTTAGCATTATACCAAACGGACCCAGAATCTATCGTTGACATGACCCCGTTATTAATATCTCCTTGCAGCTGCGACATTCTAAGCATTGGGATACGTTCCGCTAACTGTCTTCCCACCCAGGCCATGTCCGCTTCTATATGGTCGTCTACAGGTAAATTGCTTGGATTGACATTCCCTTGAATATAATGATGACCTTGTACGACCGAAATTGCTTTTATACTGTATTTTCTACCTATTTTGGTATCCAAAAAGATATTACCGCAAACAATTGTGAAGTCTGCACCAAATAGATTAATGCCGCATGTCTGGTCATGGCTAGTTGCAGGGTTTAGATCGAGGATATTCCAGTTTTGAATTCGATTATTCGTAAGGATGATGTTAGAACATCTGGATTCTGGATAACCTACTCCATTTACCGTAGCTATCCCTGATGTTGGAACGTTCTCGATGGAGTTGCCACTGACAACAATATCTTTCGAAGAATAGATATTAATAGCCCCAAAGCTATATTCCTTCATAGACGCCGCACTTATGCTATTACCCTCCACAACACATTGTCGAACTCCCCATAGTTCTATACCATCATATCGATTATTAATGCATATATTACTTACAATCGTTATATCATAGGTTTCATATTGTTTGGAGGAAAATGCTGTTATTCCCTCTTGGCCATTACCAATTACGATATTCCCTATCGCTATATTGCTGAAGCACTGACGTTCTACTGGATCTGTAATGCCTATATTGGCATCGAACAAAATCCCTTGACCACCACAGTTTTCAATATGATTATTTGCTATTTTGCAATATTTTGATGACGAAACATTAATTCCTGCATTATTGCCTGGCCCAACATTATTAAATAAAACTTTATTCTTAATCCGGTTCCCATCGACAAGAATGGTCGAGCAATCATTCAAATAGATGATCCGTTCCGTTGTGTTGAGTGTATCCTCAATATAATTATTGACTATCATCCCATCCGAGCATTGATAGAGGTACCATAATCCGGAATTTCCACTCACCATAAGATTATGAATTATAAAGTCTGTACATGAGTATAAATTGATACTTATTCTCCCAACAAGGTTAGCGATTTCAAAAGAGGATGCATTCGTTGCATTAATCACCGTATCGGCACTTGCTGCCGTATTTGATTGTAATACCGCACCGATATCACCTACGAGCCTTACATTGGACAGCATATTAATTGTACTCGCATTATAATTTCCTGGTGGAAGTACAACCGTCCCTCCAACAGCCGATGCTGTGTTAATCGCCGCCTGAATAGCCTTTGTATCATCGTTACTACCATTAGCCAATGCTCCGTACGATTGAGGATAAAATTCATTTGTTGGAGGTGGATCTGAAGCAGCCGAAATAGACACTTTACCAGCATTTATACCGCTAGTTTCATTAGAAGTACGATTACGGAATATGAATTGCATAACTTGCTTTAGCTTATCCTTTAATCCTGCCATAAAGCCTAACCTCCTTATCTGTCCTACACATATAGTCTATTTGATAATCATAGTATTCAGATAAGTGGTTATCGGTTATAGTCTTATATTGATTTATATGATTTTAATCCAGTCATTGTTACATCATGCTGCCGACTTTCCGAGAGTGCCATAGTATCATTCTGTTCCCAACTTGATATTTGATCGAGTTGGACGGCATCGTCTTGCATAAATAATGATTCATACTTTTTGACAATTTTCTCCCACGAATATTCGTTGTATATCCTTTCTTTTGCTAAATATTCAAGCTGCGCCACCATATCTACCGTATACCGCTCAACATGATGAACCAGAGTAGTCAGTGAACCTTGCTCTTTGGTAAAGTAAACAGCCCCATCCTCACCCACTTCTCGATTAAAGATAACATTCAACAGTAAGTTAATCTTCGTAGATGCTAGCGCCTCCAGCAAAGACGGATTTGTTCCTCCAACTTCGTGTCCATGAATGTAACCATAAGCAAGCTCCCGGATCTTCTTAAGCAACGCTTGATCATACACGGTACCGACAAACTTAATTCGATCATCTTGTTCAAAATTTGTTTTAATACGCAGCTCTTCATAAAATTTGTTATGCTCAACATTCGTAATAATTACAAGATTCTTTTTCGACTTTGACTTCATAAATTCGGCGATCATGAATTCATAATTATTCTCAGGAACAAACCGACCAATGATTAGATAATAATCATTGGGCCAAATTTGATATCGATCCATCCACTGAACGAGATTCGCATCATGATTCGCTATATCCGATCGTTCAACATCTGCCCCATAGGCAATAAATGTAGTAGTAGGATGATATTGCGCATAATCTTTATGAATATATTGCTCGATGCCTTTGGAATCGCAAACGAGAAGATCGGCATGTTTTACCATTAGTCGTTCTGATAATTTCCAATATTGTTTAATCCATCTGTTCCACTTTCCTCTTTTCCACTCATGACCATCTGGATTTACATATACCTGAACTCCCATGGCCATCAATTGCTTTTTATAGGCATAAAAAAAAGGCCCTATTCGACAGGCCAAGATATATATTACGCTATTATACAATTGATGCTTCTTAATATATTGAATACATGCCCGCAAGCTCAAAATGTCATATAATACCGCTCTAGCACTCCCTATAGATGGGACCTTTATACGGAAGCACCTCGCTTGTTGATATTGGAACTCCCCACCCTCATCCGAAAGGCACGCTACATGATATTGAATGTCTTGATTTTGTCTTCTTTCTGTCAACCGATCCACAAATGTCTCAAATCCACCATACTTTGCAGGGATACCCTTTGATCCAATGATAAATACATGCTGCTTCTTCATTTAACAACACCAACCTCCAAACCAGTATAGCCCTTCATTAATTGTTCAACATGTTCATACATCGAAAATCGCAAATCCATACAGACGAGATTTTGATTAATCTCTCTCAGAATCTCCCTTGAGTGAATTACTTCCCGTAGTCGGTTGGTTAGTTCATAAATATCCGGAAGCACAATAAGTCCGTTTATCCGATTTTGAATCAAATCTTTACATCCTACCTGATCTGTGACAAGCACGGGGACACCAAACGACATCGCTTCAAGCCCAATAAACCCGAACGTTTCTTTCCATATACTAGGAACAACAACAATATCGACCTGATCAAAGATCTGTTGCAATTCGTGATATTGATAACGACCATGAAAAATGTATCGGGACGAATCATACGTATCCGCATCATCCGATGAATCCCCGTATACATGAAGGATCCAATTCATTTCCCCTTGTAACCTCAGCTGCTCTAAACTCTGATGCAATAAAAAAAAGCCCTTGTAGCGATCTACCGGGCCTAAATAGGCAATGCGTAAAGGCTTATCTGTATGTTCGAAGTATCTTATACAACGTCGGTCCTGAATATCACGGTGCTGGATTGGAATAACCTGACCATTCCATTCCCCATACTTTTTATACTCTTGCTCCGCAATTGTGCTATTAAAATGAAACCAATCAATTAACTTGAGCATCCCCAAGTAGTACATGCGAAGATTAACATATTGCGCTGCTTGATGTCGATTAAAACTCCTAGTTGGATCTGACATTCTGCCATTCGCAGCCTTATCGGAATGCATTCTTTTTTTGATTTTCTTGCGTATTGCTTTTATTCCTTCGCTATTCTTAAAGAACCTATACACTTTCGACTGCATCAAATAAATCATAGTCATACTATAAGCTTCTTGATTACAACTTACACATCCAATGCCATGCAGATAATTATCACACAAATTCCCCGTTGCATCGATTAAATTAACACGAGGGCAAATACCATAATAATCATGCGATGTAAACACTACACGAATATTCAAAGCTCTAGCTGCTTCAATTAACTCTCTGTGTATTCCCATCAAAGTATGGAGATGAATCACATCGGGATTAATGTCTTGTAAAAATGATAAGTATACCTCTAACTGAACGGGTTTAATCCATAAAGCGGGATGTTTAACCCCACCAAGAAGAGATACGGGTAATGGATTAATGATTTCAAACACTTGAATACCTTGATGGTTCTTCTCTTCTCGTATCGTAGTATTTCTTCTTATTATATAACGGCCGGGATACAACAAATAGACTTGATGCTCTTTCTCAAGCTGTGTTCTCATGAGGTCATAACTATACTTTGTCAAACCTCCTGTACGAAAGGGGGGCAATCCTAAAGAAACATGTAAAATTCTCATGATTGTATCTCCGATATATTAGACTTTTTCATAGGCTCAAGCGATGGAGTGTGGCTAAAATTAAACTGCAATAAATCTTGCCGCATAAACACCTTATTAGCAATCAATCCATAAATGATCCAATTCATAGGATTCGTAAAATAACCTCCTGCAACCTGATAGCTTACGATAAAAATAAACAATGACCACTTCAGCATTCGCTCATCTTTATTCGTTCTCCAGAGGACGATAAAATGAAAAGCAAGAAGCAATACCATCATCGTCATCCCGCCTTCGGCCACGGCATACATAAATGAATTGGAAATGACCTCGACAAGTCCAACATTCGCATAAGCATTCTGAATCACAGGTGTATTTAAATTGCCAAATCCAATGCCAACAAAGTTAGAGTTTAGTAGCATCTGCTCCATCACACGAAAACTCGTATTAAACCGGTACACAACCGAACCATCGTTGCCGCTCACAATATCATTCAAACGCAAGTATAAGTTACTATTGCTAAAAATGATTATGAGCGTGGTAGCTACACTAGCAACGATAACTATGATGAACATTAATGCTCTTTGGATCGTAATGCTCTCTCTTAAGTAACAATAATACATGACCGTCATTGCAAGACCTAAACTTAGCATGCCTCCCATTCCAGCTGACAGCATCACTATGACAAAATTTATAACGATGAAAGATATACTTAACAGGTTTTTCTTATAATCTTTCTCTCGCAACACAAAGTACATTAGCATCATAATAACGATACATACATGAAAAGAGGCTTCACTCGGCTCAAAATACAGTAATGAAAAACGTTGTGTTTGATAAATGTTTACATTATCGTCCAAACGCCACAATAAGCTCGTTTTCATCACGAGCCCTAACGCCAATAATCCCATATACATCATCGAAATATAATCCAAGATTCTCTTTAACCTTATTTGCGGCAGCAGCAGTTCTCTCACACGCAAGAACAGAAAAATATTTAAATATATTTTAGCGATATTAACCATCATTCTCTGGATCTCAATATGATCATTTAGGAGCATTTGAAGCAGTGCATACAAAATAATCATATAGATATATCCGGCTGCAGTTAATGTTACTTTTCTTTGCTTCAAGATATCTATTCCGATTAACAGAAGGCTCACAAGATAAAAGAGATCTAAGTTAGGTGAAATAACCTGATGCAGCACGTATATCAAAGCAATTATCATTTCCATACTCTTACATCCCTTTTTCTTAGATTTATTTCGTTAATGTATTGATTTTCTTATCCATAAACGCCATCATCTGCATCGCCTGGGACTGTCTTGAAAATCTGCTGCGTTCCGAAAAATCATATTCTCTCTGCATGATTCTTGCTAACCCTTCTGCAATCTCTTCTTTTCGATGCGGTACGCATTCCCCGTAGTGGTCCTGAACGAGCTGAATCAATTCCCGATCTTCCGTCACAGCAATAATCGGCTTGCAAGCGGCTATATATTCAAAAGTTTTACCCGGAATAGCATAATCACTGCCTTGAACATGGGTCAGAATAACAGCGATGTCCGAACGCTTGAGCAGTTCCACCGCTTTTTCGTGCGCTACACTGCCCACGATGTCAATGGTTAATCCGGAACCTGAAAGTTCAACACTATGTATATCCTCTGCTGCTTGATCATCAAGCAGCCCTACGATTTGGAGGGTAATCTGGATCCCTGTCTGATGCTGAAAGCATTTAAGCCCTTCGATAAACGCTCGAATGTTACGTCCCTTATAGATCGAACCGATGTGTGCAAAAGTTAAATGCTCCACGGAGGGTTCGATAGGACGGTAAGCACAGGCGCTGAAATAATTCTCATCGTAACCATTACGAATCAGTCGAATATCCAGATGCCGATAGTCTTGCTGATAGTAATCTAAGATCCCTTGGGATACCGCTACAACGCCGTCAGCGAGCGCTGCAAGTTTCTGCTCTGCACGCCGATATGTCAATCTTGGCTGTCCTCCTCCGATGTTATGATTAATAATGTCTCGAATCTCTATGATGGCAGGGATGTCAGGCCGCTTCCGCTTAATGTAGTCCAGAATGTAGAGCCCGTATACTTCAGGTATGGTCACGAACACAGCCGCTACTTCCATACTGCGCAGCATGTCATCCAGTTGTTCGAATAAATCTTGATTCAATTGATTGAATTTATGTTGGCTGTACTTGTAATTGCGCCAAGAAGATATGACCCATTTCTGTCGCAGTAACTGTTCCGTACGAGCTCGCCACCACGATTTCTTCGGCTTCACTGCTCCATTCATCGTCTGGGTGAACATACTCTCCGCCGTCTGATAGGTATAGTTCACACCTGCGTATTTACTCGCAGATACAGCATATTTGCGATCGCTTAAGCACACGAGCTCATAATGTTCTCGGAAATAACGCATCAAGCCGGCAAACCTAACCGAAGCTACCACTGGCTGCCCTTCTATGTAATCTGAAATGATGATGACCTTCTTCATCTAGACTCCACCTTTTAAGATTGTGTACTCCCCTTGCAGCACAGGCACAGTAACAACCCCGGCCACGACATCGATCGCATGCAGATTTGGGAGGAGAATTCGACAAGGCTGCACCTCTTCGAACTTCAGCGTAATCTCTTGGCCTGTATACTTCGTGTCATGATCGAATATGAATCGATCCTCTTCTAACAGGACAACCTGCACATGATCTCGCACGTTCACGTAATTCGCGAGCTCCGTCCCCGTACAGTACCATACCTTTTTATCTTCTAAATAATGAAAGATCCCCACAAGACTCGTACAGTCATCAAATATATTCGGACTTTGTCTCTGGCCATCATCCCGAGCGGGTGCAATATGTTCTTGTATACTAATGACTAGACGATGCTCTAACAGATAATCAATTTCCCGCAGCTTCCAACGAACGATGGGCTTCCGTAATAGACGCTTGGCAATCCCTTTGACCGACATATCTGCTTGATATACCCCCCGCAGTAGTCCACCATCCAACGTGGATGGAATATCAATGACGCCCTGACTTGCGAATCGCTTCACATCATAATTCGTGAGCGGATTCTTATCTAGTCCACTGATCGGATCACCGTGTTCGCTCCCGCGATTCCAGTACCGGCACCACCATGTGAAGCCCGCCTGATTAATACTCTCGTCGGAATGTTCATTGCTCATATAACCGCAATACTTGCCGCCTTGAGGTCGCTCACCGATGGCATCTTCATAGATGGCAATCCCTTCTCCAATCCGCTCAACCGCCTCTTCTACACTTCTAAAGAGCTCCCACTCTTGGATGAAATCTGTAGCGCGAGAGCCAACCTTGCCATGAGTCGTTCCATGATATGCAATTTCGAATCGAGGATGATGATGGATGGACTGAAAAAAGTCCTTGCTTGCTTCATCCGCATTGATCGGCAGCGATACCTGCTTGAACAGGGGACGATCCATCATCCCGACGCGCACGCCAACAGGCACGAAGAAGGTGACTTTCACATCAGGGAAATGCACTAATAATCGCTCCTGCAGAAAACGAAACGAGGACCGGTCTTCATCTCTGAAGTAACCCCAGTCCTCGCCCCAATCAACCTGACCATTATTATTGGTATCGACCCACGTATTCGCCAGATCATCAATCATGAATAATACTGGCGATTCAGCATCGTTATACCATTTACACTTGTCAATGTGCATATCCCTTTCTCCTCACCGTATGAATAGCCTTTCGAACCCTTGCCATAAAACGAATGATTTTCACCTTGTTTTTGGATAAATTCCACATCGTAAACGAGTAGTTCACCTTAAACTGATCCGTCCACTTGAACTTCCATGGGTAGCTTCCAGCTCCGTAATCGATTTGGTGCCCTATCCCATGCTCGAAGATATATTGGATCATCTCCAGCATTAATACATCCGATAAACTGTGAAAATAAGAGTACTTCGGCGAATATCCCGTGTTCCATCCATAGAGCGTTCCGCGGTGCAAGTAGCAAATGCGATAGATAATAATCTCACCCGCTTCATCCTCGAGGATAAACGTTACAACTTGCTTGTTTCCCTCGAAGTAACGCTTGAAAAACTCTTCATTATGGCAATCATCAAAGATGCTTCTTCGCTCCATCCTTCCTTTCTGCGTCCGGAGGTACTCTTTTTCTAACTTATGAACCTCAGATACACGCTGGTAGAGCTCCTTATTATCATCTCCATAGTATACTTTCAACTTGTAATTCACTTCTTTACGGAACTTCTCATTTGTCTTCCTTGCTCTCGGGTAGACGCCCTCTTGAGCGAAATGCTGAAAGCTATCGAACCCCCCGAGCTTAAGGACTGGACAAGATGTCAGGTACCCGACTTGCGGGTTATATTTATCATGTCGAAACAGATAATATAGCAGCTGCGTTCCATTAGATAAATGGGTTAATTCGCATTTATCCCAAGCGTCCTTATGATCTTCAATTGCCGCAAAGATAGCTTTATAAACTTTCAGTTCAGACGACTCATTGGTCTTTTCCGAGATGAACGTCAGGTAATCGCCCTTACCTAGGAAGCAAAGTACGTCGTATGACATGCCTTTTTTCTCAAGATGCCGAATCATAAGCGGTGCGATGCCAACAACCCTGTTATCGCGATATATGCAAATCACGAACAGCTTCTTATCGCCAACCTTCTTATAGACCTGCCACCAAGCATAATTGTATTGAAAGGTGCTGTAATAGGTTGAATCCGGGTCTTGTTGCTCCAGCCGTTCCCAATCTTCCTGCAGTTGACGGAAGCCTTCATCGTCCGTAATAATTTTCGTATCCATGCTCAGTTCTTAGCCCCTTTTAAAAAATGATTTCCTGTACTTCCATGATATGCTGACTAGAGACAGGCAGTCCGCTTGCCCCATAGATCACACTCGCCCATAAGCCTCTCATCTTGGAGAATAACCGATAGAACTTCACTCGGTGCTTCGACATGTTCCACATTTTAAAGGAATAGTTCACTTTAAAATGACGTGTCCACTTAAACTTCCAAGCATAACTACCTGCACCGAAATCAATTTGATCGCCTAACTTCTGATCGAACACATATTGCAACGTCTCCAGCATCAGTACATTGGAGAGACTATGAAAATACGAATATTTCGGTGCATACCCGGCATTCCAATCATACAGCGTTCCATTATGCAAATAATTGATGCTATAGATAATAACCTCACCTGCCTCATCTTCCAGCAGGAACACTATGACTTCCTTATTTCTACTGAACATTTGCTTCAGAAAGTCTTCATTTTGCCTGTTCTCAAATAAGCTCTGCCGTTCTGTTCTTCCCTTCTGCGTCTGCATGAATTGCTGCTGCTGTCTATGAATGGTCGCTACCCGCTCATAGACCTCCTCGTTCGCATTTCCAACAAACGCTCTGAACGTATAGCCGACTTCCTTGCGAAACTTATCTCGCGTTTTCTTTAGTTTTCGATACTCTGAAGTTGTGGTGAACTGTTCGAACGTTCCGTATTCGAGCATCTGGATCACCGGACAGGCGGTTAAATATTTGACATGCTCATTGTACTGATCATGCCGCAACAAATAGTATAGAAGCTGTGTGTCTTGAGCCAAATGCGTAAGCTCGACTTTATCCCATTTGGCAGCATGTTCGTCAATGACACGGAACATAGCTTTCATAATCTTCAATTTCGAATCCCTTTCAGGATCGACCAAGAACGTGAAATAGTCCCCTTTTCCAATAAAGCATAAAGTGTCGCACTCCAGCAGCCTTGACCCTGAACGGCGAATCATAAGCGGGGCAATGCCTACCAGTTTGTTATCCTCATAACAGCAAATGATGAACAGTTCGCGCCGCGCGTCCCCACCAAACGTCTCCCACCAAGAATAATTAAACTGAAACGTACTATAATAGGACGTATTAAGATCAATCCGCTCCAATCGTTCCCAATCCTCTTGAATACGTTTAAACCCTTCCGCATCAGTAATGATTGTCGTATTCATGATTTCGCCTGTACTCCTTTATACGATAGTTTTCTTACCTTTCGAAGGATGACTTGCTGCAGGACATTCATAAGCTCATCTCGAGATATAAAACTACAGAATAGACTAACAAGGACAAATACGATACATAAGACCCCATTCAATAACAGTTCGAGTAGCAGCGATGGCCACATTTGCATGACTACAACATGGATTCCATAGATCGGAACAAAAACTACCAAATACTTATAAGGCTCCCACAGGCTTAATCGCAGTGGATAATACTTTGAACCGAAACGATAAAACAGGAGATTCGAAATCACGTAAGCAATGACCGTCGATAGCGCGGAACCATAGATCCCCATCCAGGGGATAAGAAGCATGTTACACAAAATATTGACTAGCGCAGCAATGACCGTAATGGCAGAGTTAAGCCGCATTTTATTCGCAATATGCAGCCCCAGAGAGTAAAATGCGATCGCTCCTGACAAGAAATAAGAGAGAGCAATAATGGGGATGACATAATTGGCATCGCGGTATTCTTCTGTTGCAACCAAGCTGACACCAATATTGGCGAACAACGATAATCCAAGCACGCATAACCAGCCTACGAAATTATAGAGTCGGAACATCTTCCCAATCCGTTCTTGTCCATTCTCTTCGTTGTAGACCTTATACTTAAATGGCGTGAATACCGAAGTGAATGGATTAATAAAAAACGGATTGATCAACATGCCGATTTTGTAACCAATCGAATACACGGCGACAGAAGACAAGTTCATAAACCCACGGATGAGAAATCGGTCACTTAAAGACAGGACCCATGCCGATATATCACCTAGCATCAGACCTGTCCCATAACTCAGCATCTTCCGAAGCTGATCTTGCTTCCATCTTAGCTTGAAGCTCTTCAGATGGATCAGGAACAGCACGATGAACACCGCTAAATTGCTGAATAGCTGTGCCTGAAGAATCCCGATGATGCCCATATCGAGCACTAGGAAAAAATACAGCGCGAGCAACAATGTCGTGACGATCGTCGCTATCTGTACCGCACTCGATTTCAAAGCTTGAAATTGCATAGCGTAGTAACTCGAATAGATTAAATTCAGACAGACAAGAACCGAGCTCATAATGACAAAAGGTAGGAATAAGTTCGATCCTGGTATCGAATCGAACAGCATCGGATAAATAAACGGATTAACCAGCCAAATGATCAAGACGCAGATGCTTCCCCATAGTAACGAGAAAGTTAATGCCGTGTTGCGTAGTTCCTGCCGATTCTCATACTCATTAAAGAATCGTACCATTCCCGAGAATACGCCGAGCGTTATGCCGAGCATGAGCAGCTGTTGGACACTCATAATTAAGTCAAATTGTCCATATTGCTCTTGCGTTAGATTGTTCGTATAGAGCGGGATAAGAACCAGATTCACCGATTGCGTGAATAGAGATGAGAAGAAATAGACAACGCCATTCGAGATCATCTTTTTATTGTCCATGCATGTCGGTGACCGCGATGTTTCTCGGTTTTCCTTTTCCGGCAACCCTTGTATACACCGCAATGAGTTCGTCGGCGTAATCCTGATTTCCGCAATGCGTTAACTGATCTTTCCATTGCGAATAGCGCTCGATGAGATCCAGCACTTTCATCGTCAGGTCCGAAACGGATCGGGACTCATACAGAATCGTACCCGCTGGTCTCGCACAGACGTCGCTTGCAATGGAAGGAACACGATAATGCAATGCTTCTGCGATCGTCACGCCATAACCATCCGTCACGGTAGGACGAATAAAGATATCGCTCACCTTCAGAATCGGATAGAACTCGGTATCGACCACTTCATAGAATTGAATCCGTGACGTGAGCTGGTAACTCTTGATTCGCTCTTTCAGTTGGTCATAATAACTTCGTTCTTCATGCGATTGCCCTGCTACCCCCATTACCGCAAATAGGAGCTTCACCCCTACCCCCCGCTGATGCAAAGCATGTACGACTTCAATCAGGAGATCGATTCCGTAGAGATCTTCACCTTGATGGAATCGAACATACCCATTTGCACTGACCACGATATCCTTACTCTCCATGAACTGATAGACGTGAGCGGGGATTGCCCTCGTATCCTCATCGCGCTCTACGGGATGGATATATGCAGGTAGTGTCATGACACGTTCCGGATGGAAACCGAGCTCCAGCAGCATGTGGGTCGTTGCCTCGTTCACGCAGATGATGGCATCGATTGACCGTAGACTCCGAAGCAGCATCTTTCGCTTCATCGGGCCTGATTGCTGGAGTTGAACCGCTAGACTCTCGCCATGAACGGTGAGGATTATTTTCTTGCCGAACAGCTTATAACACCCAAGCGCGATTCGCAGCCTCACATCAATCGTATGGAAATGAAAAAGATCCCCCGTCAAGAAAGGGATCTGGAGCATAAAGCGCTTGAAACTCTTCATCGGCTGCACATGCTGCAGCGGAACATCGATTTTCGATTCATTATAAATGGTATAAGAGATCCCCCGTTGCTCCAAAATGCCTGCTAGCCTCCGAAGATGAATCGAAATGCCGCCCAGTGGAGGCGGAATGGGACCAATTAGGTTAACTTTCATCCCCCACCCCTCGCCGTTCCAATGCACACATCAACGAATTTTAACTTGCCGGCAGGCGTCCTTGGAATTCGCTCTACCTTCTGTATCGATATGTTCATAGCATCCGTTAGTAGTTCAACCAATTTACGTGTCAGCAGCTGCATTTCTTCCATCACGACTTCCTCTGGGAGCACCGATTCGACGATCACATCAATCTCGTCGTACTGACGCTGGACGAATTGGCAAGCCGTAATTGTCTTGAAACCCCTCACCATGATGGCGAGCAATGCAGAGGAGACCATATCTCCATTCGGTTTGTACATAATTTCGGATACACGGCCATCAATCGAAGGTATGGAAGGAAATAAGTAACTCGGCTGATCCGCCGGGTGACTGAACTCCGGTATGGTATCAGATAGTTCATAACGAATGAACGGGGTGACATGATTGATAAAAGACGTTCCAATAATCCCGCCCGTCCCCGGATTACGCTCGACATAGCCGTATAACGGCAAAAAATGATAAGCGGATCGTTCAACGCGGCCCGCCATAATGACCCGTTCCGATTGACCATAATGGACATGCAGCTTAGCTCCTGGAAATACGTGCCGAATCGCTTGCTCCTGGTGGTCGTGGAACATTTCCGAAGCCACGAGTATCGCGTCAGGCCGATAGTTATGATTCAATCCTGACTCCGAGAGCAGCTTCGCGAATAGACTCAATGAGGAAGGATACCCATGTAGATAACGATAACCAGAGTCCAGAATCAATTTCATCATCCGGTGGATATTCTGCGCTGTTAATCGCGATACATTCAGACGAATCACGCGATGGAAGCGATCAACCACATATTCTTGATCTCCTTCGACAATCCCGCGCAACTCGATCCGCCCCTCACCCGGCTCATAACCAACGTCAGACCACAGGAAGCATGTGGCTGCCCACTCCCGTTGCTCCAAGGCCCGATTATAGTACAGCGTTAACGATGTCCCCGTTGTACCGCTCGTCGCACCGGTCGATAACTTTCGAATATCGAATTGCTTCGATACAAGAGACTGACCTCCTTCGCGTACCATCATTTTGTTGATGACAGGAATACGTTGCAAATCCGACTCATTCTTCAGTTCGGAAGGGTGGAATCCGTGTTCATCATATAAATGGCGATAGAAATCAGTGTTCTCGTACGCGTATTTCACGGTTTCGGTCAGCGCATTCCATTGTGCTTCGCGAATTTGCTCCGCTGTCATCTCTTTCATCTGCTCAAATTTGTTCCGCCATTGATAAAATTCCTGTCCAATATTGACATAACGGTATGGTGCATAAGCTAATATTCTCTTTGCTATCTTTTTGGCTATACTCACAGATTATCGCCCCTTCAATCCACTTCATCCCCAACGTATAATCGTACGTAGCATTGCTTCCTTCCCTTTGACCCGCAACAGCCGGCTAGGTACTTGCATCCCATACCGACGCGAGACCCCTTGATCTTGAAGCTCGATCGACTCCGCACCATCGAACAGCACCACGAACGCTTGACCACAAATCCGCAGCCGGATTTCTTCATCACACCGCTCTACTTCGGCCTCCGGTGATAACATATAAGAGGCTACGAGATGTGGCATAGATCGTCCTGCGTCCTCGGTCTGTTCGAACGTATCCACGATTTCGAGCTCGGCCTCACGTAAGAAGAATGCTCTCCGGTGGATAACGCCGCATTTCTGCACATACCCCTGGTGGCTCCCGGCGAAATAGTCCGTTCGGAAGTCTTCGCAGCGCGCGAAGCTCTGCTCGCGCATCAGGAATAGATTGCGCTCATCGAAGTCATTCTGCTCATATCCGTCTGCTTGTACGGTATTATGCACCTTCGTGCTGCGGAACACATTACGAATGCGGTAATCCGCCGTGTAGACATAGGAACCTGGATCCACAATAAGATTTTGGCCTGCGACATGCAGCACGAAACTTAATTGATCATTATGACTGTGCGCTCCATGTCCATGGAACGACAGATCGCCGCAGCGAATCAGGCAATAATCATTTGAATTTCGGAGCACATAATATCCGCCATCAGGGAATGATACAGATTGGAGCGGAACTCTTGCCTCATCATTTGACTTCACACCGCCTGCGATCCACATCGCGTCTTCTTGTTCGAATCGGCCCGCATCACGGAAATCATCTCGATCGAAGAACTCTCCTGCGACAGCGAGCAGATGGCGAAAATCATCCCGAACCCAGCTGCCGTAACGCGATACGATCAGCAGTCTGCCATCATCCGCATCGCCGATTAGCGGCGTCAGGCCATCCGGCTTCATGATCTGGTACATAAAATCATGCATTTTCGCAAGTCTTGCCTCGTATTCCTTCGTGAACGTGACGCCGTTGCGCGCGCACCAGATCGTCGGGATCAGGAACAGCTCCGCGACTAATCGATGATAGGAGGTCGAAGCCTCATAGTTCGATCCGTCGGGATTCACTTGCACGAACATTTCCCGCTCCATTTCGCGGCACCCGTATTCGAGCCAATTCCGAGGATGATTCCAGCTGGACTCCTTGGTGTCGAACACGAAATCTCCGAAATATAGCCCAAGCGCTACCAGTCCAGCCAGATTCGATAGATAGTGATTCCCGGTATGCTCCCCTTCATTCTCGAGATTCGTCATAATGAACAATCCATGTCGATAGAGCGAGGCGTTCAGCTGATTCCAGAATGATTCGCTCAACAGCGGACTATCTTGGAAAAAATACACCGCTGCGATCCAATTCACCGCCCGGATGGCCACATCCATCGTACATGTCCAATTAACGCTCATCTCGACCGGGTTCTGACGAATCCAATCCTCGATCTCCGCTTGGAACTCGAGCGTATACGTCTCATCCTGCGTCAACCAATAGGCCTTGCCTAACGTAAAAAAATGCTGACATCGTGACAGTTCCCAAGGGATCTTCACGTCTGCAGCATTGTCCAAATCAACAATCTTCAAATGTTTGTAGAACGAAGACGGGAACCGATATCCCGCCTTAAAATCCTCGTGCCACGGCAGCGATGCGCCTATGTACCGCTCCCCTGAACCTAGCAAATCAAACCGATGGGCACAAATTCGATCGGCATCATGAATAATTTCCACTTCACGTCCCGAATGTCTAAGAAACTTCACATAACGCTCTCGATCCTGTGGATCGAATAGAAATCGACTCGTGCTTCGGAATGCACGAAATGCCTCTGGCTGAAGCGTCAATGGGGCCCATTGAATCCGATACCGCCGATAGACGTGCTTTGTCTCCCGAGCAGCCTTGCCAGCGATCATCTTCACTGCCGCTTGAATCGGCATTCCCCTTAGCTTCCGCACCTTCTGCATCAAGGTGGACATGTCTACTCACACCCCAACCTTGATCCGGGACTGGTCCGTGAAGAACCCTCTCGTATCGATGACTATCTTCTCTTGCAATAGATCCCGGTCAATCCCTTGGAAGGCTTCATGATTCACGAGCAGCACCACGATATCCGATTTACGGATCGCTTCTTCCGTACCCGTCAGGCGGATATGCTCCGATGACAGTGATGCCGGCAGTGCCTGAATATGCGGTTCTACAACATGAATCGTTCCAAGCTCCATTCGCGAGAGATGCTGTACGATGGCCAAGGAAGGGCTCTCACGCAGATCATCGATATTTGCTTTAAAAGAAAGACCTAGACAAGCAATCACAGGAGATTTCAGTCTCTTTGCCCGCTCGGCAATTTTCTCGATCACATACCCAGGCTTATAATCATTTACAATCCTCGCCGTATGAATCAATCTGGCCTGCTCTGGCGCAGCATCGACGAGGAACCACGGGTCGACAGCGATACAGTGACCGCCGACACCCGGACCCGGCTGAAGGATATTGACCCTTGGGTGATGATTGGCGAGCCGAATCATCTCCCAGACATTAATATCGAGTTGATCACAGATCAGCGACAGCTCGTTGGCGAACGCGATATTCACATCGCGGAACGAATTCTCGGTCAACTTCGCCATTTCGGCCGTGCGCGCATTCGTCTCCAGAATTTTGCCGCTCACGAATTGCCTGTAGAACAAGACGGCTCGATTCGTCGATGGTCCGTCTACCCCGCCGATGATCCGATCGTTTTCGACCAATTCGCGCAGGATTTGCCCCGGCATCACCCGTTCCGGACAATGCGCAACATAGATTCGCTGCTGGATGGCATGCATGGCTTCCGATATGTTCAGATCGGTTCTAGCTTCCAGAATCCATTCCGTGATCTTCTCCGTTGTTCCGATCGGGCTCGTCGATTCCAAAATGACGATATTCCCTGGTCGCAGATACGGCACAATGGATTGAACCGCTTGTTCCACATAGGACAGATCCGGCTTTTGATGATCTTGAAAAGGAGTCGGTACCGCTAGGATGAAGACATCCGCCTCCGCCGGCTTTGTCGACACTTGCAGCTGACCGCTCTGTACTGCCGCTTTCACCATAATATCAAGGTCCGGCTCATAGATATGAACCTCACCTTGGCTGATCCGATCAACCGCATGCTGATTCACGTCAACGCCATGGACATGGAGCCCTTTAATCGCCAGCAGACTCGCCGTCGGAAGCCCAATATAACCTAACCCAACTACACATACCTTCTCTACCATAGGAGACCCTACCCTTATGTATAATTTTTAGAAAGCATCTTTCGTTCCAACCAATACGCGTACCGTTTTGAGGAGAATCAAGAGATCGAAGAGAATGGATTGTTTGCGAATATATTGAAGATCCAGTTCTACCATCTCTTTGAACCCGAGCTGATTCCGGCCGCTAACCTGCCAAAGACCCGTACATCCAGGGATGACGGTTAGTCGCTGCAGATCATAAGAGGTGTATTCATTCACTTCACGGGGGAGCGGCGGCCTAGGACCAACCAGACTCATTTCCCCTCGAATGACATTGAATAACTGCGGCAGCTCATCCAGACTCGTTCGGCGAATAATGCGCCCAATCGGCGTCACCCGCGGATCGTTCTTCATTTTGAACATCGCGCCTTGAATTTCATTCTTATGGAGTAGATCCTGCTGCCTCGCTTCCGCATCCCGTACCATGGATCGGAATTTATACATCTCGAATGGCTTCCCGTCCTTACCGATCCGAATCTGTCTGTAGATCCCAGGCGCTCCGGGCTCTTCGATCTTTATCAGAATCCAGAGAAATAACAGTAACGGCGAAATGACAACACATGCGATACAAGAAATTACGACATCGATAACCCGCTTCATCATGACAAAAAACAGATTGCTCGCCTGCTTATGTACTTGTAATTGAACTTCATAATCCCCCTGCCGTTGCGGCAAACTCACGACTATTCACCCCTCAATGTACTCTTCCTTGCTTCTCGGCCTGCAGCATCCGGTCCAGTTCTCTTAACAGATCTAACCTGAGCTCCTGCTCACGCAGCGCAAAATCCACTGTGGTCAGAATAAAGCCCAGCTTCTCACCCACATCAAATCGTTCCCCGATAAATTCATAGGCGATCGCCCCTTGCAGCAATTGAAGCTGTCCAATCGCATCTGTCAATTGAATTTCGCCTCCGTAGCCAATCTCTTGGCGATCGAGGAACGTAAAAATCTCCGGCGTGAGGACATATCTGCCCATAATCGCCAGATTCGATGGTGCTTCGCCTACTGCCGGCTTCTCTACCACCCTCTGAATGGAATAAGTCCGTCCGCTCGCGTCCAGCACATGCAATGGATCGATGATGCCGTAACGATGCGTCTGCTCGTATGGAACCGGACCTACGCCTAACACCGACCGTCCGTACATCTCATACTGTTCGATCAGTTGACCGATACAAGGCTTCTCCGATCGGACAATATCGTCTCCAAGCAGGACAGCGAAAGGCTCGTTCCCTATGAAATTTCGTGCACACCACACGGCATGACCTAACCCCTTCGCTTCCTTCTGCCGGATATAATGAATCTCCACTTTCGAGGATCGCTGCACCTGTTCGAGCAAATCCAGCTTCCCTTTTTCGAGCAGATTATTCTCGAGCTCATATGCGTAATCGAAATGGTCTTCAATCGCTCGTTTCCCCTTGCCGGTCACAATAATAATGTCTTCGATGCCGGAGGCAATGGCTTCTTCAACGATATACTGAATCGTTGGCTTATCGACGATCGGAAGCATTTCCTTCGGCATGGCTTTTGTCGCAGGTAAAAATCTCGTCCCGAGCCCTGCAGCTGGTATAATCGCTTTTCTCACTCTGCTCATTTCACGTTTCCCCCACTTACCATGTTCTTCATACGTATCAACCACCACATAACTCGTAGATCGACACATGAGCTATAGGGTCCGTAACCCCATAACTCATACTTCCATCACGAAGTATGATAACGGGCATTTAACCCGGCCTCACACCACACCACCGACGATGAACGTCTAAGGTACTTGCGTACCCACAGCATGACCGAGTGCCTACCGTGATAGAGGTGCAGTAGACATGACCTTGGGCGTTCATTCATTGTGTTGCAGGCCATAATAGTAGTAAGGATTCGCCTCGGACTTATGGAACTTCTTATTGTTCAGAACGACACCCAAGAGATGTGCTTGAACGTGCAGCAGCTTCTCTTTAGCCTTCACAATATGCTCCCGTTTCGCTTTACCTGCCATCACGACGAGAATGACACCATCGCTGACCGTCGAGATGACCAGTCCGTCAGCTACGGCCATCACGGGCGCCGTATCAATCAGGATCAGATCATATTCTACTTTCACCTGCTCAATCAGCTCGGTGAACTTCTCTGATGAGAGCAGCTCTGCCGGGTTCGGAGGAATCGGTCCTGAAGGGATGATCGAGAGATTCTCGATCGACGTCAGGCGCACCGTCTCATGATATGGGCATTGGTTCGCTAATATGTTCGAAAGTCCCAATTTGTTCGTCATGTTGAACATGGCATACAATGAGGGATGCCTTAAATCCCCGTCGATGAGCAGTACCTTCTTCCCTTCCTGCGCATAAGCCACGGCTAGATTGCTGATTGTTGTCGTCTTTCCTTCGCCGGCTAACGTCGAAGTGACAGCGAGCACACGCAGCTCATGCTTCCAGCTCGAGAATTGAATATTCGTACGCAGTCCCCGATAAGCTTCTGCGATCGGTGATCTTCGATTGATGTCCATGATTAATTTGGCTTCATTGGCTGATCGTCGCATATTGCTGCTCCCCCACTTTGCTCTTCGCTTTGACACGCGCTCTCGATCGGAGATCACGCTTGCTCATTCGTCCAACCGTTCCTAAGGTTGGCATATCTAGATAACGCTCGACATCATAGTCGGTCTTGATCGTATCGTCTAAATATTCCTTCAGGAGAACAATCCCTACGGCGATCAATAATGAAGCAACAAAAGCAATGACAATATTGAGTTTAATAAGCGGACTCACTGGCGCTGGGTCTGTCTGAGGCTGTGCGGTGTCGAGAATGGAGATATTATCAATTTTCATGATCTTGGGAATCTCTTCTTTGAATACCTGTGCAACAGCGTTCACGATGTTCATTGCTTGCGCATACGAGTTATCACGGATGGTGAGCGTAATAATCTGCGAGTTCTGGGTCGTAATCACTTTCAGCCGATCTCTTAAATCTTGTGCCGACACTTTCAGTTCGGCATGTTTGATGACGACCTGATCCATGATTTTGCCGGAGCTCAGAATCTCTTTATAGGAGTTAATCAGCATAATGTTCGAATTAATCTCGTTAATATCGAGAGAGGGTTTGCCTTCTGCGTCCAGATTGGACTTGTTCACAATTAGGGTGCTGGATGCCTCATAGGCCGGTTTCATCCCGTATATGCTGTATACGCCTGCCGCTGTCGTGCAGATGACGACCGTCAATAGCAGGAACCATACTCTTTTCCATAACATACGTATCAATAATTTCAGTTCCATGATTCATCCCTCCGCCTTGGCTAGATTTCATCCCTATGCTTCTGCTCAAGCAGAGCACTGACATTCGCTGTCATGATCTCCTCCCCCGAATGAGGTGAGCCGCATTCGCATGCAACTGTGACAGGTAGGTCGCCCCTGAGCATTCCACCACGATTTTGCTTCCTTCACGAATATAGAATTTCCGCTGATCAGGATCATGTGCATCGGATGCAATCAAATGAGCCCATTGCTTTTTGCAGATCCATTTCGCCGTCTCTTGAATCTTCTTGCCAAAATAACCAACGAGCGACTGTGTCGTAACTTGCAGTAATACACCATGTGTAAGCCAATGCTGTAACATCGCAGGTTGTTTAATAATCTCGAAATTTCGTTCTGGGTGAGCAATGATGATGTGAGTATGATGTCGATTCATATAAGCGAGGAAATCCATGAAGTAGTCTGGAACAAGTCTGGAAGGCAATTCGACGAGTAAATAAGAGGTGCCCGCTAACGTCTGGATGCGGCCTTTGCGATAATCTGTGCGATAAGCTTCGGTGAGGCGGAACTCCTGCCCCGGCAGAACCGTCAGTGGAATGCCTTGCTTCTTCAGCTTGGCGTTCAAGAGCCGCACTGCTCGTATAATCTTGGATGACGCATTATTGTATTTTCGAGTCGCGTGGTGAGGTGTTGCAATAATCGTATGTATTCCTTGCCTTACAGCCGCTTGAGCCATACGAATGGAGCCTTCTGACGTCTTTGGTCCATCATCACAATTCGGCAAAATATGACAATGCGTGTCGATCATATCGCTCACCTGATTCCCTTTTTTTGCGACTATTTCACTAATGCACGGCTGTCAGAAATATAGTAAAATGATATTCTAGTGATCCGATGACACAGATCGTAACAATATGCTATATAATTGATGAATTCGCTCTTGCTCAGGAATGATTGATCGAAGATAATCATGGAGTAATTTACTTAAGAGGAGCCTCTCAGCCTCAGTCTGAAGCAGCGTAACGCCGTATTCGTACAAGTTCTCTTCTTCAGTCCTCCACTCAACAGCGCCTCTCAGTTCCAAATGAACTTGAAGTATTCGCATTTCAATTCGCAATTCATAGTGGGACTCTACAGGAAACTTGAGGTGCGAGCATATTCGCAATCCTGAAGGGCTCATGTGGACGATAAGCACGGGATGCGTATTGCTCTTCACAGGCTCGCCATTGACGGCTTCAATAGATAATTGGCCGATTTGAGGTGGGATGAGCCGAAGTCTGATATTCTTTCTTCCGATAGGTTTTTGTTTATGTTGCATACACCGATTCCTTCTTCTATTGATGGGAATGAGCATGGTTAACCTAGCTAAAAAAAGGGAATAATGCTACTTGTTGTTTCATAATATCGTTTGTCGATACATTTTGTATCATAGATGACACTATTAATTTACGATACAATTTGTAACATGTCAAGCGTTTTTTATCGTTGTCGTATTTATATTGCATAGCATCCTTGGGGAGGAAAACATATGAAAAACGGGAATCGAATCTCAGAACTGCGGGAGCAAAAAGGGTGGACGCAAGAGGAGTTGGCAACGATGATCGGCATCAGCCGTGCAGCGCTGTCACACTATGAGAAGAACCGCAGAAAACCAGATTTTGAGACTTTAACGCAGTTAGCCGATTTATTCCAAGTCTCCATCGACTACCTCATTGGAAGAACGAATACCGCCCAGCACGCTCTAGATCCTGAAATTGAACAGTTCACGGAACAATTAGAGCTCTCCGATTCGGAACTCTTAGAACGCTTCAATCTTACCGTCGATGGACAACAATTAACCGATGATGAAGCCCGCCGCTTCATCGCATTCGTTCGTGCTGAACGCATGATGAAATCTTAAGAAGTGGAAAACATAACAATCCTCAATCAAGTGAATGAAAATTCTCTCTCCATTCATTTGACTGAGGATTGTTCGTTTGTTAAGAGGGATCGAGCAGCACACGCTTCTGTATGATCTCCAGTGGCCATCGATCTTCCTCAATTCCGAGCTGGTGCAGCAATTTCAAGACATCAATCTCAATCTTTGCCGGCGGCGCATCCGCGACCTTATGAACCGATTCGGTTCCAACAGCTTGCTCTTCGCTCATGTTATGTACCCTCGCTTCTCTCGATATTCCTATGTATGTCATCATCTGGCCGGCAGTTTTGGACTTCCTAATGGAACACAAGCCTTATTATAAATGAAGCGATCCCAGGATGTTGTCGTTATCTGGAAGGGATACTCCCGTTTTTCATTCTATTTTTGTCGAATCCATTTAGGTTTAGTTTAAAGTGTTAAAGTGGTCCTATAGAAGCTGTTATAACGACTCAATTCTATACGAAACCCATACGTTTGAGCATGTGTAGGGATGGGTATGGACTCCAATCGCGGTTTAAATCGCGTCTCCTTGTATGCATGTTGTCAGCGGTTTTTGTCACGATTTTAAAGACGAACGCTTCGCTTATCCACCCCATACCCATTCCCTTTTCTGATCTACTCCACGTCTACTTCAACTTATGAAAACAACAAAAAAACCTCAATCCGTTCTTGAACGGATTGAGGTTCTATCCACACTCGACTATACCTTTACCACTTCACGCATACTGGTCTCGAAAGCCGACATTAATGCCTTCTCGCCCTCAAGTCCTTTCGCTTCAGCTTTTGCGATGTATTCGAGCATTTTCTTATAATCCTTCGGAATCACACGGATGAACCGCGATAGTGTCGCATCCCAATCGGAGAGGATCCGCTCCCCGATCTTACTGCCCGTGTACCGAACATGTTCTTCGATCATCGTGCGCAGTTCCTTCACTTCTTCCGCATCCTCAACACGCTCGAGCAGCACCATCTCCAGATTCACGCGATTCATGAAGCTCTGATCCGTATCAAGAACATACGCGATACCGCCTGACATCCCAGCAGCAAAGTTACGTCCTGTAGCACCGAGTACAACGACTCGCCCACCTGTCATATACTCGCAACCATGATCACCAACGCCTTCTACCACGACATGTGCGCCGGAGTTCCGAACCGCGAATCGCTCACCCGCGATCCCGTTAATGTAAGCTTTACCAGATGTTGCGCCGTAGAACGCCGTATTCCCGATAATGACATTCTCTTCAGCCTGGAATGTTGCCTTCGCAGACGGTCTTACAATCAACTTACCACCGGATAACCCTTTGCCCACATAGTCGTTGGAATCCCCCTCCACCGCTAACGTCATCCCTTTCGGAATGAAAGCGC
Organism: Paenibacillus guangzhouensis; assembly: GCF_009363075.1. Taxonomy (NCBI): domain Bacteria; kingdom Bacillati; phylum Bacillota; class Bacilli; order Caryophanales; family Paenibacillaceae; genus Paenibacillus; species Paenibacillus guangzhouensis. The sequence continues at coordinate 4,444,864 of NZ_CP045293.1, forward strand.
CGAGACTCTGGCCTGCTGTCCCTACAAAGTTGAAACGAATCGTATCCTCCGGTAGCCCTGCTGCACCATACAGGCGCGTCACTTCACTGCCGAGAATCGTCCCTGTTGCGCGATCCACGTTCGTGATCGGCAGCGTCGCTTCAACAGGTGTACCTGATGCGAGCGCCTGCTCAGCAAGCGGCACCAGCTTTCTCATGTCGAGCGTCAGCTCCAGGCCATGGTTCTGAGACTGCACACAATAGCGTTCGCTGTCCTCAGTCATTTCTGGTTGATACAACATCGAGGAGAGATCGACGCCTTTGGATTTCCAATGCGTGATCGCTTGCTTCGCGTCTAGATACTCTGTACGTCCAACCATCTCATTCACAGTACGGAATCCTAGCTCTGCCATAATCTCACGGAATTCTTGAGCAATGAATCGCATGTAATTCGCGACATGCTCAGGGTCACCTGTGAAATTCTTACGCAGCTCTGGATTTTGGGTCGCGACCCCTACCGGACACGTATCCAGTTGGCAGACACGCATCATGATGCAGCCAAGAACGATTAATGGCGATGTCGAGAATCCATACTCCTCGGCACCGAGCAACGCAGCAATAGCAACGTCGCGGCCGTTCATCATCTTCCCATCCGTCTCGACAACAACACGATCCCGAAGGTTATTGATCATGAGCGTCTGATGCGTCTCAGCAAGCCCTAACTCCCAAGGCATCCCTGCATGACGAATCGATCCTTGCGGCGATGCGCCGGTTCCGCCGTCATAACCGCTCACGAGAATGACATCTGCGCGGCCTTTCGCAACACCTGCTGCAATCGTACCCACGCCGACCTCGGATACAAGCTTTACATTGATACGGGCACGTGGATTAGCGTTCTTCAGGTCATAAATTAATTCAGCCAAATCTTCGATCGAATAGATATCATGATGCGGCGGCGGCGAGATCAGCCCCACGCCTGGCGTTGAGCCGCGAACTTCCGCAACCCAAGGATATACTTTACGTGCTGGCAGCTGACCGCCTTCACCTGGCTTCGCACCTTGCGCCATCTTGATCTGAATCTCATCAGCATTCACGAGATAGTTCGAAGTAACACCAAAGCGGCCCGATGCGACCTGCTTGATCGCGCTGCGGCGTAAATCGCCATTCGCATCCGGAATGAACCGTGCTGGATCTTCGCCGCCTTCGCCGGTATTACTTTTTCCTCCAATGCGGTTCATCGCAATCGCAAGGCTCTCATGCGCTTCTTTACTAATCGAACCAAAGGACATCGCCCCCGTCTTGAAGCGGCTCATAATCGATTCGATGGATTCCACTTCCTCAATCGGCACGGGAACTCCTGCATGCTTGAAATCTAGCAATGAACGTAGCGTTAGATGCTTCTTATTCTCACCCTGTACAAGGTTCGAGAATTTCTTGTATAGTTTGTAATCATTCGTGCGGCACGCATGCTGCAGCGTATGAATCGTCTGTGGGCTGAACAAATGATCTTCCCCGTCTTTACGCCATTGATACTCGCCACCCGAATCGAGCGTCAGATCATTGGCTGTTCCTTCCTCAAAAGCACGACGATGCGGAGCAAGCGTTTCTTCCGTAATCTCCTCAAGACCAATCCCGCCAATGCGAGAAGGCGTCCAGGTGAAATATGCATCCACGAATTCTTCTTTCAAGCCGACAGCTTCGAAGATTTGAGCTCCGCGGTACGATTGAATCGTCGAGATTCCCATCTTGGATAGAATTTTCACGACACCCTTCGTCGCAGCCTTAATGAAGTTCTTCACGGCTTTCTCATGAGTAACCCCGTGAAGCAATCCTTGGCGAATCATATCATCGAGCGTCTCGAAGGCAAGGTACGGGTTCACCGCACTGACGCCATAACCTAGCAGCAAGGCAAAATGATGTACTTCACGCGGTTCGCCGGATTCGAGCAAGATGCTGACTTTTGTTCTTGTGCCTTGGCGAATCAGATGGTGATGAAGCGTCGATACAGCCAGAAGGGCCGGAATCGCCGCGTTCTCCGCATCAATCCCACGGTCAGACAAAATAATGATGTTATGCCCCTTGGCAATGACCCGATCCGCCGCATCGCACATCACTTGCAGCGCATCACGCAGACCTTGGCTTCCCTCATTCGCGAAGAAGAACATCGGAATCGTAATCGACTTGAAACCTGGACGATGCAGATGGCGCAGCTTCGCGAACTCTTCATTCGACAAGACTGGTGTACTCAGATGAATCTGACGGCAGCTCTCTGGCTCCGGCTTCAATAGATTGCGCTCTGGACCGATCGTTGTGCCTGTCGCCGTAACGATTTCCTCCCGAATCGCATCGATCGGCGGGTTCGTCACTTGCGCGAACATTTGCTTGAAATAGTTATATAAACGTTGAGGATGATCCGATAGCACAGCTAGCGGAGCATCGTATCCCATGGATCCAATTGCTTCCTGTCCCGTTACCGCCATCGGCTCGAGCACTTTGCGCAGCTCTTCATAGCTGTATCCAAAAGCCAATTGACGACGGTGAACCGCTACACGGTCCGGTTCCGGAAGTTCCTTCGCATCCGGCAAATCTTCAAGCGCCACCAGATGCTCATCAAGCCATTCCTGATACGGATGCTCTGCAGCGATCTCCGCTTTGACTTCCTCGTCCGAAATAATTCGTCCTTGCGCAGTATCAACGAGCAGCATCCGACCTGGACGCAGACGGTCCTTATAGAGGATACGCTCTTGATCCAGCTCCAGTACGCCTGCCTCTGACGCAAGTACAATCATGTCGTCTTTGGTCACGACATAACGCGCCGGGCGAAGTCCATTCCGGTCAAGAATCGCACCGATCTGAACGCCATCCGTAAAGCCCATCGCAGCAGGGCCATCCCAAGGCTCCATTAACGAGCTGTGATATTGATAAAATGCACGTTTCGCTGGATCCATACTCTCATGGTTCGACCATGGCTCTGGCACCATCATCATTGCAACATGCGGCAGAGAGCGCCCTGCCAGATACAAGAACTCCAACGTATTATCGAACATCGCCGTATCCGAACCGTCTTGGTTAATGATCGGCATAATCTTCGCTATATCTTCTCCGAACACATCCGATGCAACCAACGTCTGACGCGCATGCATCCAGTTCACGTTCCCGCGAAGCGTGTTGATCTCACCGTTATGAATCAAATAACGGTAAGGATGGGCCCGCTCCCAGCTTGGGAACGTATTCGTACTGAATCTCGAGTGAATCAGCGCAATCGCGGATTCGAGCGCCGAATCCTGCAAGTCCACATAAAAATCTCCGACTTGCTCTGTCGTCAGCATCCCCTTGTAGACGACCTTTCGACAGGAAAAGCTTGAAATATAGAAGGTATCCGCGCCTTCTCCACCCGCGTAACGGATCGCTTGTTCAGCGCGTTTACGAATCACATACAATTTCCGTTCAAAAGCAAGATCATCCGCTGCAGCAAGCGCCTCGGAGCGACCGATGATCACTTGGCGCACAAAAGGCTTAACCGCTTTCGCCGATTTCCCCAGTTTCTCATCATTCGTCGGAACCGTTCTGTAACCGAGCAGCTGCTGTCCTTCCTCTTGTACGATCGATGCGAGAATCTCTTCATGCTTCGTCCGTAACGCTTCGTCTTGCGACATGAACAGCATCCCCACGCCATATTGTCCCGCTTCAGGCAGCGTAACACCCAACGCACCCATTTCTCGAACGAGGAACCGATGCGGGATCTGAATCATAATTCCTGCGCCGTCTCCTGTATTTGGTTCACTTCCTTGACCGCCGCGGTGCTCCATGTTCACCAAGACGGTTAGCGCTTGTCGTACAATTTCGTGCGACTTGTGACCTTTGATGTGCGCAACGAACCCCATACCACAGGCATCTTTTTCATATTGTGGATCGTATAATCCCTGTTTCGGAGGCAGGCCATTACCGTTCTGTATCATCGTAGCATCGCAACCTTTCAAAGAGTAATTAGAAGTTATTCAAAGTGTCAAAAACGTATACAGTGCCAATATTGTTCAATCATTGTATCACCCGTAAAAAGTCAAGACAATTTAATTCTTTTTATGGTCGTGATAAGAAAGTTTATACTATTTTCAGCAAAAAAATCTAAAGTTTGTGCAAAAATGTACATGGTAAAACGATAGAAAAAATGCTCCAGAAGCGCATATCTGTGCATTCTGGAGCATTTCTCATATTCTATACGATTATACTACTGCATTTTCCTTTTTATTACCATAGACAGCTTGGAAGAATACGAAAGTTAATACCAAGAAAATGGCCGCAAAGATGGATAAGATTCCAACATTATGCCACATCATGGCATGGTCGCCCATCGAAATGATCGCTTTGAATCCATTGACTGTATAAGTCATTGGGAGCCAAGCGCCTAACATTTGATAGAACTTCGGCGTCAATTCAACCGGGAAGGTACCGCCGCAAGTCGTCAATTGCAAGATCAAGATTACGATCGCAGCGAATCGTCCTGGGTTGCCCAGCGCCGTAACAAGACCTTGAACGATGAACATATACGTTAAGCTCGTTACAATACTGAATACCACGAACAAGGACACGCTTTCTACTTCCAGCCCTAGTCCGTACAGCAGAATCGCATCTGCGAATAGCGCTTGAAGGACACCGATACCAATTAGAATAAATGTCTTGCTCACGAACCGGCTCCAGCCAGAAGCATTCGCAACCGGGCTTTCACGCAGTGGAATGACAATCGTGGAGATCAAGGCGCCGACGAATAATCCTAGCGATAAGAAGTATGGCGCAAATCCCGTACCATAGTTCGGCACTTTGTTAATGCTCTTCTCAACGAGTGTTACAGGTGTCGCGAACATATCAACACGTTCATCTGTGCCATGGATACCCGACGTTTTATCTGCTGCATCATTCAGCTTTGTAGCCAGTTCACTAGAACCGTCTTTCAGCTTCACAAGACCTTCTGTTAACTTGCCTGCACCATCATTTAATTGCGTGGAACCGCTGGATAATTTAACAACAGCATCGCCAACTTGCTTCATGCCGCCAGGGAGCTGAGCCGTACCTGCTGCGAGCTTCTTGGCTCCGGCAGCAAGTGCTTTACCGCCAGCAGCCGCTTCAGACAGTTTCGTACCAAATTGCGTCATACCGCCTTGCAGCTGTGCTTGCCCTGCTTCAAGCTGTGTTGCGCCTTGGCTTAACTTCACTTGACCATCATGCAGATCCGCCGTACCTTTGGCAAGCGCTTGGCTGGCTGCGAGCAGCTGCTGCAATGCTGGGTTCTGTTCACTCTTCGTTGCTTGAATATATTGCTCAAGACCTTTTGCTAATTGCTCTGCGCCGCTCGACAATTTCGCACTGCCATCTACCGACGCATTCAAGCCTTGCGCCAATTGTTCTGTTCCTGCTTTAGCCTTATTCGCGCCTTGCAGCAACTGCTGCTGCGCACCAGTTAATTGCCCAAGACCGCCAGCAAGCTGCGATGCACCTGTCTGAAGCCCCTTCGCGCCTTGATCGACAGCTTGCGAACCTTTTTGAAGCTTATCAACGCCAGATTTCAATTGACTTGTGCCCGAGACGAGCAAGCCTAAATTCTTCTTAAGCAGATTTGCACCAGATTCCGCATCATTCACGCCGTTCGATAGCTTTGTTGCGCCATCACCGGCTGTTGTTAATCCTTCGGACACCTCTGTCAGCTGATCGAATACCGTCTCTGTATAAGATTTTGTAACCTCAGCGGATACTTCGGATTTCAGCGTCTGCATTCCCGTCCCACCGATTTGAGCAGCGAGGAAGTTGTGCCCTTCATTGGATTCAACGATGATTTCTGCTTGCTGTGGTTTTTCTTCCATTAAAGTCGTTGCTTTCTTCGAGAAATCTTCAGGAAGCTTTACAGTTAGATAATAACGATTATTGCGAAGGCCATCCTCTGCTTCCGCTTCATCGACGAAATGCCACTGGAAGGCTGGGTTCTCTTTCAATTTCTTCACGACATCGGAACCGACATCAAGGGATTTCCCTTCATAATTCGCCCCCTTATCCGCGTTCACGACTGCAACAGGCAGCTCGCTCATTTTCGCGTATGGATCCCAGAACGTTCCTAGGAAGATCCCGCTATACAATAATGGAATGAACAAAATTGCAATGACAGGAATTAATACTTTTGGACTTCTCACGATCGTGGAAATCTCTTTAGATAACACCGACATACCTTTCATATGCTTTCTCTCCTCTATCTGCTTATATATGATAATACTGAATGACCATTCTTGTCATTTAGTCATTCTTGGTGAAAATAAAAACGTCATCGAGTTATGACGCTCTTATACCTAAACTTTAGGCGACAATCCTTCTATAAAATACAATCGGAAATACTCTTTAATAGCTTCCTTCTCAAGCGGTTCATGCGTTTTGCGCCACTCCGCCGTTAATGCCACATATAACTTCAACATCACAAATGAAGTTACCGCAGGATCACATGCTCTCAATTCATTCTTCGCAATGCCCTGGCGAATCGCTTGCTCTATATACTGAAGAATCGTCGATTCAATCTTGCTCAGTCCTTCGTTCGCCTTTTGGGTCCCGAAATCCTTCACTTCATGCGACAACTGAATGACCAGCTCATGTTGACTGCGATAGTCCAGTGATCGATCCAGCACACGATACAGATTTTCGAAGAATGGCTTATCTGCCTGAATTTCTGCTTCAACAATATGCCCCAACTCTTGAATAACCTGCTGCAAGATCTCATCGAACAGCTCTTCTTTATTTGCGAAAAAAGTATAAATCGTTCCTTTTCCTACGTTTGCAATCTTCGCAATCTGATCCATTGTCGTCGCTTTGTATCCAAACAGTGCAAAAGATTTGGATGCGGCCTCAACCACTTGTTTTCTTCGATCAATGATCAACGTACAAACACTCCTTTCTTTCGTGTATAATATAATGGAGCCGAGAACTGACTGACCAGAATTCAAAACCGGTCACTTGGTCATTCATTACTTTACCATGCCTTTTTACCAATTGCAAGTGAAACAAAATCTTTTTTTCAATATATAAAATTTAAAGGTTTCACGAATAAACTGTTCTTAAATTTCTCGTTTAAAAGCTTCCCGTCTTATGAAATGGACGACGAAGTCGTTTATGCTTATTCATTCTTTCTCTTACATATTTATATATTTATGGATATTTTACATAGAATGCTCTATTCAATACTGCAATCCTTCGTTACAATGGAGTATAAGAAGTAGGTGAAAACATGCGAAAGAAACGGGTCCTTCTCTTATCCGAAGCATTCGGAACGGGGCATACCCAAGCCGCTTATGCCTTAGCTGTCGGCTTGAAGCAGTTGTCCCCCCAAGTGCATACGCGGGTTATAGAACTCGGTAAATTTCTAAATCCTACGGTAGGACCCTTAATCGTCTCCGCCTACCGGAAGACCGTGAGTACAAGACCTGAATTAGTCGGTAAACTCTACCGCAACAAATATAAGAAACCATTAAACCGCATTACCCAGCTCGCGCTGCATCGGATCTTCTATGCACAAGCCGCGAGTGTTATTCGACATTTGAGGCCGGATATGATCGTATGTACGCATCCTTTTCCGAATATTGTGATTTCCAGGCTGAAGCGGCTTGGACTCGATATCCCATTATTTACGCTCATTACGGATTATGACGCCCATGGAACATGGATCAATCCAGAAGTGAATAAATTCCTCGTCTCAACACCGCGCGTTAGAGAGCTGCTGCTCGCACGAGGCATTCATCAGAGCCGGATCGAGGTAACTGGCATTCCGGTTCATCCGAACTTCTGGAAGCCGCATAACCGCGATGAGATTCGGGCCGAATTCGGCTTTCATGCGGTTCCTACGGTTATGGTGATGGGCGGCGGATGGGGGCTTGTATTCGATGAAGGGCTGCTAACCTATATGGCGCAGTGGAAAGACAAGATCCAATTCATCTTCTGTATGGGCAGCAACCAGAAAATGATTCAGAAGATGCAAGCGGACCCGAACTATCAGCATCCGAACATTCACATTCTTGGTTACACGCATGAAGTCCACAAGATCATGGACGTCTCGGATCTGCTCATCTCGAAGCCTGGTGGGATGACGTGTACAGAAGGATTAGTCAAACGGATCCCAATGCTCTTCTATGATCCGATTCCTGGGCAGGAAGAAGAGAACTGTGAATATTTTGTTCAAAATGGACATGCCGAAATTCTCACATCGACGGAGACGCTTGATAAATGGTTCTCCCGTCTTGTGAATGATTATGATTCCGTCATCAGCCGCCGCACGCAGCAGCTGCAGCAGATGACAGCATCCTCATTCGATCATCCTTCGCATTGTTCCCAAGCTGTGCTTGATCTATTATAAGAAAAACCTCTATCGAAGTCCTGTCATGTGAGCGACCGCGAATAGAGGTTTTTTCATGCCAAATGAAACAAAGAAAGCAAGAAACGCCCAATTAAAGGGCAGTTCCTTGCCTCTCTCATTTACAGGATACTTCCGCCGAAAATAAAGCGATATTCAAACGGAGTGCCTACAAAGCTTTGAACCAGAACGCCGCCTGATTTTTTGGAATACGTATGAAGAACTTTACCATTGCCAAGGTACAGGCCTACATGCGTTACCCGTTGCTTTTGCTTATTAAGTTTCTTGTAATCCGCTGGTTTGGCCCCTTTATAGCTCATGAAGAACATCAGGTCACCGCGTTTCAAATTCTTCCAGTTCGTTGTCGTCTTCCCAATCTTCTTCACATAAGCAGCTTGCTTGCGCGAATCCGTCGGCATTGTAATGCCGGTCGCTTGGCGGTAAATCCAACGTACAAAATCAGAACAGTCGAATGTTTTCGAATTTTCCCGATTCGAGCCAAATTCATAAGGTGTGCCCAAGTAGTTCATACCCGATTTGACCACTTTTTCAATTTTCTGCGTTCGGGTCAGCTTCGGTGCTGCGGCGACGGAAGCCGAAGCACTCGGGCTCGCTATGTATGCGGCAGCAGCTCCACGCAATTTCGCGATATCATCCGCATGAGCAGCTTCTAACTGCTCGATCTCTCTCGGATCTGTTACTTGATTGGAAGCAGCAGAACCTTCATTCGGATCGAAATCGCCAAGTTCGTCGTCCCTGTCGATAGTCGTGTCATAAGTTACTGTGGATTGCTTCGATTCTACAATCGATTTGCTGGGTGCATTCGCATGGGCTGCTGGGATTGCAGTAAATGCCGAACCTACCATAGTAACCATTAATAGACCTAGAATTAATTTCTTCATGATGTATCCTCCAAGATGCGAAATATGATAAATAATCATCCATTGATGTCAATTTTGTTTCTATTTAATTACATTTACAGACATATAATCCTATCTATGTATTCACCTCCCATTTATGTCACTCCCTCATTATAGAGGGCTGTACACCCTACTTCTATGCGACTTTTCACTTATTTACCCCCATTTAATAGGTATATCGAACTATATCAAATACAACATTTATCCATTTTATATAAAAAATGAAATTAAAAAGATGTCAAAAATTTTATCTTTTCGACACCTAAACTAAAAAGCCCTAACGCTCTTCAGTTCCAACTGAAAAGAATTAAGGCTTCTTGCGGGTTAACGTGAATATCCCATTAATCTTCGCTTTGATGCTCGTAAGGCTCCATATGCACATGGACATGCATAATATTATGTTTCTTCTTCATTCGTCGCTCGATTTCGTCACTAATTCGATGCCCTTCCGCAATATTGAGCCCTGGATTCACTTGAACCACAACGTCGACGAGCACTTTATTGCCATGTACCCGAGCCTTCATATCTTTGATCGTCTCGACACCTGGAATGCGTGCGACACTCGAACGGAAATTAAGCAGCTGCTTCTCATCGAATCCATCGGTCAGGACAAGTGTCGCATCCGTGAAAATATCCCATGCGGTTTTGCAAATAAGGACCGCTACGAATAACGCTGCCACACGATCGAGCCATGGAAGCCCGAATTGAGCGCCAATAATCCCGATCGCCGCGCCAATACTAACGAAGACGTCGGAACGTGTGTCTTTGGCTGCTGCCATTAACGCTTGGTTATTGATCTGAATCGCGAGCTTGCGATTATACCGATAGACAAGATACATGAACACCGCAGAGATCAGCGCAACCCATGCCGAATTCATCTCCGGTACTGTTGTGCCTCCTCCAGCTATCCAATTGCGTATCGTCTCAATAAAGAGCTGAATGCCGACGGTGGCCATAATAAAGGAAGCCATCAGCGCCGCTACGGTCTCCGCTCTTAAATGCCCGTAGGGATGGTCTTGATCTGGCGGCTTCTGGGAAATTCGAAGTCCAATAAGTACCGCAACCGATGCAATGATATCCGTTAAATTATTCAGACCATCGGCCGTCAGTGCACTTGAACCGAAGATTACCCCGCAGATCAGCTTGAACGTGGATAAGATCAAATATGAGATAATGCTAATCCACGCGCCTCGTTCGCCTTTCTTCATATCTGAGTATGCGTCCAGAACAACACCTCCTATCACCCTTCTAATCTATTCATCGATGTTCCAATTTGAATACATTCTTTATCATTGTCTCCTTGAAGCAGACTGCAAAAACGTATACAATGGAAGGGTAGTCAATCCCTATTGAAACGAAGCCCAAGCTTCGATCTGTTGAAGGCAGGTGGAACTAAAATGTCTGAAACCAATGAACCGAAAAAAATAAACCTAGCGGATGCCATCAAACAAAAGCTTGCCCAAAAAAAGGCGCAGCAATCCGAGCAGAAGAATCAATTTAACGGCGCAGGCGGCACGAAGAAGCTCGTCACGCAAAATAACAAAAAGCCGAATAACCAGAGACGTCGTACAGGCGGATCGTAGGAGAAAAGACCGGGAAACGGTCTTTTTTCTTTTTGTGCGGGAAGGGAGGATGAAGTTGACAGGCAGGAGAGGGGCTGGGTATGTCCGCTTTCGTCGCTGTTGAAAACAGGAAGTCTGATTGAATATGTGATGGTCACTTCCCGTTTTAAAAGGCGAACGCTGGCGCTCTGTATCGGACATACCCTGCTCCCTTTTAGGCCAGTCAACTTCATTCAGCTTGCCGACCGTTTTCCGGTCGGGGGAGGGCAAAGGAGCCTTACCCCGTCTGAGCGGCGGGGTAAGGCTTGCTGGCGTTGCACTTGGCCATGCCTATCTCCTCACTTTCAACCATTCGTCCTATACCAAACAAAATTAGCTTGGCACTTCCCCTAATACCCCTAATACCCCTAATACCCCCTAGGCTATACTGAATATTTGCAGTAACTTCGGCTCGTATTGTGGCGATTTGGCGGCTACCGTGGGTTTTTACAGTAACTATGGTCGGTTTGAGCGATGTAGAAGGTGATATTGGCATGCTATCCTGCTAGAATCCAGTATAGCTGCCCGACAGCACCCAAATCGCGTCGCTTTATTGGATCGAATCCAGTATATCTGCATCATGCGCCCGATCACACAAAAAAAGCTCACCCTCCTGCAATCACATTCGGGTAAGCTTTCTCTGCATTATTCCGTTAGTTCCACCACTTATAATAAACCGTCACGTAAGAGGTTGGGCTAGTAATTTGCGGGTCGATCACGAGCGTCTTGCCTCCCACTGTGACAGACACCTCTTTCTTGTTCTTCTCGGCCTCTTCGATCTTCTTGAAGAAGGTGTTATCGACCTTGAAGCCATACAAATTCAGAATATCGAGCATCATATTCCGCTGCACCACATCAGTACAATTCGACAGTGAGACACCGCTGAAGCCTTTGATCTGCTGCTCGAACTGCACCGCTACCGACGTATCCGTCTGGTTCTGCTGCAATGTTTTCGTCAGAATGATCTTGTTCACGCCGTCATCGTACATGCGGTATCCGGTGTAGTTCGGGAATACTTTTTTCCGAATCGCCAGATACATCTCATCGCGGTACGAATCCCATGCGGTCGGCAGCTTCGGCAACCGAGCCTCGGATGTCACTTCGAGCGGTCTGTCATACATCTCCTGCATGCCATGATCCACCAGATTACGAATCAATTGCAGCACTTCGGCGCGCGTAATCGTTGCCCCGCCCATAAAGCCTTGGATCGTATTCTCGCCTTTCACGCGGCCGTTCGCATACTTTTTGCCGAGTACATACTGGATTGCTTGCTCACCTGCGTAATTCACACCATCGCTGCTCGAGACCAGCTCAGCCACATGCGCCCGGTTGACGTACTGGTTCCGGCTCTTCGGATTCGCGTATCCATCCACCGGGTAGTTCTTAAAATGAAGAAAATCATAATATTTGTCCGACCAATTGTCGGTAATGAAATTATCTTCTAAATCTTTGCCCGTAATCCCCACAACGAGCATCCGAATGAATTCCGCCTCCGTCACGTTCTGATTCGGCATGAACATCCCATTGTTGTAGCCCTTTACGATCCCTTTCTCAACGCCCCATTCGATCGTCGTCTTCGCCCAATGATTCTGTATGTCGCTGAAGGAAACACTGCCCGCCGCAGATACCGTTCCCGCAAAGAGCAATCCCCCTAACACGATCGCCGAAAAAACCTTGTAAAGCGTTTTCATACCTTGACCTCCATTGTCATGTTCTTCCACCTTATCCCGCGTGGGAGTAAGGCTACCGAACACATTCTACCTGTCAGAAAATCAGACGGTCAAGCACATTAGCAACAAAAGTCGAAAGATGGGTGAATCAGACTAAGCCTGTCGAATCAGTAGAAGACTTAAGTACTAGGACTCACCGTTTCTGATTTGTGAGCCGAGTCTGGTGTTAAGGCGATCCAGATCGAACCGCATAATAATAGAATACAGATAGCGAAAGGGAGCAGATGATTCATTTGATACAAAAGTGTGCTCGCGACAGGTGCGATGATCGCCGAGACGCCGTTCACAGATTGCGTCAACCCTGCCACTGCCCCCTGCTGCTCTTGCGGAACGGCCAGCGACGCCCCCGACATATATCCAGGCAATTGCAGCCCGCTGCCAATCCCAAAGATGAAAAACGCCACATAATATGCCAAGGAGGATGCCGTAGCCAAAAGGATGACGAATCCAATGATGGTCATGAGCGCTCCAATCCAGATCATCTGCAGCGGGGTAAGCACCCGCTTTCTCATCAGAACAAGCTGCGTCATCAGCATCGCAACACCCGTTAACGTTAGCGCCAATGCGAGCATTTTGGCGGTCGCAGACACCGATAGTCCCAGCCGGTCTTGGAAGTAAAAACCGGTATTCACCTGAATGGATACAATCGCGGTGAGCGCGAAAAGCCCAAGAGTCAAATACTTGCGCACGCCTCGGTGCCAAGGCATTAGCCGCTGCGGTTTTTTACCCATTCTTACTGTCGATGGCGGCAAAATAAAAATAACGGTCAAAAACGCAATCAGCGGCAGAATCGTTCCCGCATACAACGGCCAGATCAATCCGAACAGCACGAGCACCCCGCCCAGCGCAGGCCCGAACACGAGTCCCATGCCATTCGAAGCGCTGATGATCGCCATCCCGGACGAACGATCGCCGGAAGCCGTAATATCGGCCATATACGCTTGTGAGGCGGTTGGCACCGCGGGAATGAAGGCCCCCACGAGAAACCTGCCAATGCTAATCAAGATGAAAATCGTCAGCACCGGCAATGTGCCTCCAAATCCGAGCTGAATCTGGTACGTATAAATGGCATAGCTTGCGCACAAACCGAACAACCCGACCAAAATAATCGGCTTCCGGCCAAACCGATCGCTTAACCGTCCCCAGACCGGTCCCATTAGAGCCGTGCCGATCGCCCCGATCGTGACCATCCATCCTGCTTGACTCTCGCTTAAGTGCAGCTCCCGGACGATGGGGGACAGCACTGGCATAATAATCGATACCCCTAGATAAGAGATAAACGCACATATAAATATCAATACTTTCGTCATCTTCACAGACCTTGTCATCTGTCTACTCCTCCTTGATGGTGTTCTCTTCTCTCCTATGAGAAACATTATCATTTAGAGGAGCGACGCTCTCCCCCGGGAAGGATTTTTTATCCCCCAAGCGGGATTGCCCCATGCCAAAAAGCCCTTCGCATCGGCAGCAGCCAATCGAAGGACTCAATGAATATCAGCATTATCTAGAACATCTTGCAACCAGCTCACCTGGGTTTACACCGTATCGCTTACGGAAGGCAACGGTGAAATGACTCGGATTGGAATAACCTACAGCGCAAGCCGCTTCTCCGACATTCATCCCGCCATGCTGCAGCAGCTGCATCGCATACTCCAATCGTTGATCCCGCAGATAACCGAATAAGGTTGTTCCGAATACTTCCTTGAAGCCTGCCTTCAGCTTATAATCATTCAGCCCGACTATACGGGCAATTTCGATCGTCGAGGGCGGTTGGTCCATATGGGCGAGCAGCACATCGCGCGCATGCAGAATGCGTTCACGATCATCACGTCGCAACACGGACGCCGCTGGTTCCTTGCCCGAAGATTCGATCACATACCGCTGCAAATAATAGGCGAAGAGCTCCAACATTTTACCCTCCAACATCATTTTTCGAAGCGGCAGCGGATAATCGCAATACCGAATTTCATGCAGCAGGCGCTCCACGTGCGCATCCATCGGATGCTGAACCATCCGGTACCCCTGCTGTCCGATCCACCGCTGGATATCGAAGCCCTGACCAAGCCCGCTGCTCTCCAAATACTGCTTCATCAAAGAAAGCTCCATGCGCAGTTCAAGAAATTCCGTATCGATATCACGAACCAGCTCGACCACCGCGTGCATCTCCTGGATGATGGAAATGCGGCATTCTTGCGCCATCATAATGATTTCACGACCCTGCATATCGAAATGGTATCGCCCCTTCAAGCAGAATGTGAGCTCGATCGCCGGCTCTGCGGAGCGAAATACCAATACTTTGTCCTCTGCCAGCCGATAGCTAGACGTGATCATCTCCATCCCGTCACGCAATCTCATGCGCGCGATGAGGCCTTCGCCTAAGCCAGCAGGCATATTCACGGTCTCGATCCCACTCTCCGTGGAGAACACTTGCCCGATCTGGGATACATATTGATTGTACGTATGATGGAAAGCAGCCATCACTTGTGCTTTACTCACAGGCGTATGCACCTCCTAATCTCACGCTGATCGAACATCTGAACATCTAATTGAGAATCATTTTCATTATAATTTTAGTTGCTCCATCCTGCAAGAGAACAAAAAAAGAGCACAGAAGCCGCTGCAGGCTCTGCACTCTTTTCCATCTAACTTAGTTATATAGTTTCTCACGCAATTGTTTGATCTCATCGCTCTCAAGGTACTCATCGTACGACATTTGACGATCGATGATCCCGTTCGGCCCGATCTCAATAATGCGGTTCGCAACCGTCTGAATGAACTGATGGTCATGGGATACGAAGATCATTGTCTCTTTGTAATCGATCATGCCGTTGTTGAGCGCCGTAATGGATTCGAGATCCAAGTGGTTGGTAGGCTCATCAAGCAGGAGCACGTTCGCACCATGAAGCATCATTTTGGATAACATACAACGTACTTTCTCGCCCCCGGACAAGACAGAAGCTTTCTTCAGCGCTTCTTCACCGGAGAAGAGCATACGGCCGAGGAATCCACGCAAGAACGTCTCGTCTGGATCTTTGGAATATTGACGAAGCCAGTCAACCAAGTTGATATCAACGCCGTCGAAGTATTCTGCGTTATCTTTCGGGAAATAAGCCTGCGACGTCGTAATCCCCCAAGAGAATTCACCGCTATCTGCTGTCTTCTCACCCATCAGGATTTGGAACAACGTCGACTTCGCAAGACCATTTGGTCCCACAAGCGCGATTTTGTCACCTTTATTCACGATTAGATTCAAGTTCTCGAACAGCTTCTCGCCATCCACGCTCTTCGTCAAGCCTTCAATCGTAAGGATTTGTTTGCCGCCTTCACGATCTGCTTTGAAGTTAATGAACGGATATTTACGGTTCGAAGGACGAATGTCATCGAGCGTAATTTTCTCGAGCTGTTTCTTACGGGAAGTCGCTTGCTTCGATTTGGAAGCATTCGCGCTAAAACGTTGAATAAACGCTTGAAGCTCTTTAATTTTCTCTTCTTTCTTCTTGTTCGCATCGCGTACAAGTGTCAGAGCCAATTGGCTGGACTCATACCAGAAGTCATAGTTACCGACGTACATTTGGATTTTACCGAAGTCGATATCCGCAATGTGCGTACATACTTTATTCAAGAAGTGACGGTCATGGGATACCACGATAACAGTACCTTCATAATCCATCAAGAAGTTCTCTAACCAGCTGATCGATTCGATGTCCAAGTGGTTGGTAGGCTCATCGAGGAGCAGGTTATTCGGTTGGCCGAACAACGCTTGCGCGAGGAGAACGCGGACTTTCTCGTTACCGGAGAGCTCCGCCATTTTCTTGTCATGCAGATCACGAGGGATACCAAGACCGATCAAGAGCGCAGCCGCATCCGACTCCGCGTCCCAACCGTTCATCTCTGCGAATTCGCCTTCCAGCTCACCCGCACGCAGGCCGTCTTCTTCTGTGAAGTCTGCCTTCGCGTAGAGCGCGTCTTTCTCCTTCATAATGCTATATAACTTCTGGTGACCCATAATAACGGTCTCGAGTACCGCGAATTCATCGTATTCGAAATGGTTCTGTTTCAGCACGGCCATACGCTCGCCTGGTGTCATGCTTACGTCGCCTGTGTTCGCTTCAATTTCGCCGGAAAGAATCTTCAGGAACGTCGATTTCCCCGCTCCATTCGCTCCGATTAGTCCGTAGCAGTTGCCCGGTGTGAACTTTATATTGACATCTTCAAATAGCGGGCGCTTGCCATAACGCAAACTAACGCCTGTTACTGTAATCATGAATTAATCCGTCCTCCCTTAAAATAGAACCTGTATATCAGCTTCATCCTTACCAAATCCCTATTATAACACAAAATGATCCGATAAACGTACTGTTTCGCCGTGTGCGGGCACAATTATTCGCTCTTTCGCAATATTTTTGCGTCTGCGTTCTCCTTCGAGTCGATCAAGCGCTTCCTTCGGTGTGTCATCTGCTAACCGGAATGCTCCATAATGCATCGGAATCATGACTTTGGCGCGCGATTCGACGAACCCGCGAAGGGCCTCCTCCGGTGTGACATGCTGCGTCTGCATGAACCATTCCGGCTCATAGGCACCGATCGGCATCAGCGATACATCGATATTGAACCGTTCGCCAATTTCCTTGAATCCGCGGAAATATCCCGTATCCCCCACGAAATGGATCGTTGGGTACGGTGCCGTCGAAGACGGAATCGGCTCAATCATATACCCGCCCCAATGCGAAGTGTTCGTATCGGTGAGCGTACGTCTTGTCCAATGCTGCGTCGGCACGAAGGTAATCTGCACCTCGCCCAAGGTTAATGCTTCCCACCAGTGCAGCTCTGTCACATTGCTGAAGCCTTTGCGCAGCATCTTGCTCTTGAGTCCGGCTGGCACGACGAGCATCGTCTTCTCGTTATACAGCTTCCGCACGGAACTGATATGCAAATGGTCATAATGCGAATGGGAGATTAAGATCACGTCCATCGTCGGGAGCGCTGCAAGCGGCACACCCGGTTCAGCGAGTCGGCGCTGGAATCCCATACGCTTCGCCCACACCGGATCGGTCACGATATTTAAACCTGCATATTGTATGAAAAACGTCGAGTGTCCGATCCAAGTTACCGTCGGCTCTGTACGATTTTTCTTCAAATAATCAATTTCCGGCTCTACATTCGGGACGACGAAGCTGTAGTCTTTGGTCTTCGCACGCCGTTCTTTCTGCCATTGTCTTAAGCTCTTAAGGTCATTGTTCATCTTCATGAAGTCTAAATTGTGGAATCGTTCTTTTGCCATGCGTTCTGCGCTCCTTTCCCGTAGTTCTACTATAGCAAAATTTGGTCGTAAAACAAAAAAATCCGGCCTTCCTTCATAATTCACTTACGTAAGGATACCCTAGTGGGGTATAATAAGATCACCCAACAAATTGCAGACTTGGCTTCGAAGCTAATTCAGGTACTTTGCGGGGACCCGAAAATATGAATTCCAGGATGATCAACGAAGAACGTTGCACATCCATAGGAGGAAGGTCAATGAAATTAATATCCATTGAACCCACGCCAAGTCCGAATTCCATGAAGCTTCATCTGGATGAGAGGCTTGCGCCTGGCGTTCGTAAAACGTATACGCTAGACAATGAACGTTCCGCCCCGCCCTTCATCCAGCGCATGCTGGCGATCAGCGGCGTGAAGAGCGTGTTCCACACCGCCGATTTCGTGGCGCTAGACCGCCATCCGCGCGGTGATTGGGCAGCGATCCTCGGCGAGGTTCGCGACATTTTTGGCACGGCAGACGGCGGCGCGGCGCTCGCCGCATGGGACCCGAATGCGGCGGTGAGCTACGGGGAGGCACAAGTATTCGTGCAATATTTCCGCAGCATTCCGATGCAGATCCGCGTCAAAGCCGGCGTTAACGAAGAGCGGATCGGGCTTGGCGACCGCTTCACACAGGCGGTCACAGCCGTGGCGAGCGCGACGCTAATCAAGGAGCGTCGCTTGGTCGAATTTGGCGTGCGATATGGCGAGCTTGCCGACATCGCGCGTGAGGTGGAGCAAGAGCTCGAGGCGGCTTATCCGCCTGAGCGGTTGCAAGGGCTTGTCACGAAGGCGATCGCGCTCGGTGCGAGCGAGGAGCCTGTGATTGAGGAGCGCGGCGAGCTGACGGACAGCGAGCTCGAGGCGCTCCTGCGCGACGCGGACTGGCGCGTGCGGTACGCCGCGCTAGACCGCATGCAGCCGAGCTTGGCGCGGCTGCCGCTGCTCGCGGAAGCTTTGCGCGATGCGCAAAGCTCGATCCGCCGCCTCGCCGTGGTGTACCTCGGCGAGCTGCGCGCGCCTGAAGCGATGCCGCTCCTGTTCGCGGCATTGCGCGATTCGTCCGCGGCCGTGCGGCGGACGGCAGGCGACACCCTGTCCGATCTAGGCGATCCCGCCGCGATCGGACCGATGATTGAAGCGCTGAGCGACTCGAACAAGCTCGTTCGCTGGCGCGCCGCCCGCTTCCTGTACGAAGCCGGCGACGAGTCCGCGCTTTCCGCGCTGCAGACTGCGACGGCTGACCCTGAATTCGAGGTCAGCCTCCAAGCCAAAATGGCGGTCGAACGCATCGAATCTGGCGAAGCCGCAGCAGGCACCGTCTGGCAGCAGATGGCGCGCCGCGGCGACAGCGAATAATACAACGAAGGGAGTCCCCTTGTTTTCATGGGACTCCCTTTTCGTTTGGCGATATTCACGCTATACTACCTTTATATAAAATCTGAATTGGTCGTGAAGCACACGCCGCTTTGTACCCTCCCCTTTGTAGGTGGATCTGGGTCATAGCGGCTTTTTTGCGTGCGTGGCCATTTGGATTCCAAAGAGGAGGTATGGCATCATGTCCAAGTTCAACCAAGCATTTGACACGTGGTTGCATACAGCGATCACACAAGAACAGAACCATCGAAGGCGCGAAATTCTTGAGAAAGGACTCGGCCATGGTACGATGGATTTTCTACGAGCCATCTGGTTCCCCGCCGTACGGCACTTCGATGATCTGCATCCCGAATGGGAAGTTCGTGATTTTCATAATGGCTATCGGTATTTGGATCTAGCTTATATGCCTGGCGGCGATGTCAAAGGCGGCATCGAAATTCAGGGATACGGCCCCCATGCGAGGGATCTCGATGTTCGTCGGTTCAAGGACTTGTGCTGGCGCCATTGCCTGCTGGCACTCGACGACTGGCTCTTCCTGCCTGTTGCTTACCTTTCGATAACCGATGAACCTAAGCGCTGTCAGCAGCTCGTCCTGTCTTTTATCGGCAAATTTGTTGCAATCGATGCACCTGCTCACTTGAACTGGCTTGAAGCCGAGACGATTCGTTTCGCAAGGCGGCACCTCCGCCCATTCACACCATCGGAGTTGGCCAGTCATCTACGTGTGTCAGATCATCATGCGAGGCGGATCCTGCACAAGATGGTGGAACTGCGGCTGTTGTACGTGGCAAGTGGCAATCAGCGTTACCGGACGTTTGGCTTACGGACCACGTAATATTTCGTCCAGCACATGATCACTGAATGCACATACCCGATCCCCCGACACCGTCAGCCTAACGAACCCAGTAACCCTTATTCGCTTATTTTCAGCCACTTTTGATTTCTAACGAACGACAGGTACGCTATCCGGTCATTTTTCAGCTCTTTTCGCATCATTTAGCCCCAATAGCGTATCTGTGGTTCGTTAGCCCACGAAACGGCCCATTTCTCGCCAAATAAGGTTACCTCGATTCGTTAGACGCACGCTTGTCCCATAGTTGGATACTGGTAGGTTGCCAAGTTACTCCATCCGGGTACTTCCGTCCTAACAGCACACTCGCCCACCGCTCCCCTGCCTAACGAACCCAGTAACCCTTATTCGCTTATTTTCAGCCACTTTTGATTTCTAATGAACGACAGGTACGCTATCCGGTCATTTTTCAGCTCTTTTCGCAACATTTAGCCCCAATAGCGTATCTGTGGTTCGTTAGCCCACGAAACAGCCCAATTTTCGTCAAATAAGGTTACCTCGATTCGTTAGACGCACGCTTGTCCCATAGTTGGATACTGGTAGGTTGCCAAGTTACTCCGAATACTCATCAGCACCAGAACTCCAACCAGCAGGGGCTTTCATTACCAGACATGCAATCGCTACCGCTCCCCCCAATCTAACGAACCCAGTAACCCTTATTCGCTTATTTTCAGCCACTTTTGATTTCTAACGAACTACAGGTACGCTATCCGGTCATTTTTCAGCTCTTTTCGCATCATTTAGCCCCAATAGCGTATCTGTGGTTCGTTAGCCCACGAAACGGCCCGTTTTTCGTCAAATAAGGTTACCTCGATTCGTTAGACGCACGCTTGTCCTGTCGTTGGATACTGGTAGGTTGCCAAGTTACTCCGAATACTCATCAGCACCAGAACTCCAACCAGCAGGGGCTTTCATTACCAGACATGCAATCGCTACCGCTCCCCCCAATCTAACGAACCCAGTAGCCCTTATTCGCTTATTTTCAGCCACTTTTGATTTCTAACGAACTACAGGTACGCTATCCGGTCATTTTTCAGCTCTTTTCGCATCATTTAGCCCCAATAGCGTATCTGTGGTTCGTTAGCCCACGAAACAGCCCATTTCTCGCCAAATAAGGTTACCTCGATTCGTTAGACACCCGCTTGTCCCATAGTTGAATGCTGGCCACTGATCAAGTTACTCCGTCCGGCTACTTCCGTCCTGACAGCACACTCGCCCACCGCTCCCCCTGCCTAACGAACTCAGTAACCCTTATTCGCTTATTTTCAGCCACTTTTGATTTCTAACGAACGACAGGTACGCTATCCGATCATTTTTCAGCTCTTTTCGCATCATGTAGCCTCAATAGCGTATCTATGGTTCGTTAGCCCACGAAACGGTCCATTTCTCGCCAAATAAGCATACCTCGATTCGTTAGACGCCGATCCACCACGATCCCACACGAATCCGCCGCCCACCGACAGCACCTGCCAGCCGCTATCTACTACTCCATTGGTGCCCATAAGCACCTAGCGCCCCCTTGATCCACGCCTACGTCCACCCAATACCCCAAACATACTAATCTCCCTAATTACTGGAACAAATTCTGCCGTCAATACGTATGAATTAACAAAGGAAGGAGCTGATTGGATGTTCTTCATATTCGGTTTGATCATCATCGGTATTGGTCTGCTCAATGTCCTCAATCCCACCTTCGCCTGGTACATGAAGGAAGGCTGGAAGGTGAGCGGAGACTCTGAGCCGAGCGATACCTACCTCGCGCTAACCCGTTTTGGCGGCGTCGTCGCTATTATTATGGGGCTGTTCGTGATGATATCGGGCTTCGGCACGTAGCACGCCTAGACCCGTGCCCACCAGCACCACACGTCTCCGCTACACTTCTGCAAACTGCGTCTCATACAGCATCGCATACACACCATGCTGGGTTAGCAGCTCTGAATGGCGCCCCCGCTCCACAATGCGGCCGTCCTGCACAACTAGAATCTGTACCGCAGCTAGAATCGTCGACAGTCGATGCGCGATAACCAGTGTCGTACGGCCCTTCATCAGCTCTTGCAAGGCCTCCTGCACATAGCGCTCCGACTCGGAATCCAAATGCGAGGTAGCTTCGTCCAGCAGCAGGATGGTTGGGTTTTTCAGAATGGCCCTTGCAATGGAAATCCGCTGCCGTTCGCCGCCGGACAAGCGATGCCCGCGCTCTCCGACCATCGTGTCATACCCCTCCGGCAGCGATTGAATGAAATCATGAATATAGGCTTTACGACAAGCCTCTTCGATCTCTTCCTGCGTCGCATCTTCACGTGCGAACCGCAAATTCTCCCGCAATGTCGCGTGGAACAAGAACGACTCCTGCGTAACATAGCCGATATGGCGGCGCAGCTCCGCGAGCTTCACATCCCGTAGATCCATGCCGTCCACCTCGATGCTTCCTGCCGTTGGGTCGTAGAGCCGCGCAATAAGACTGATCAACGTGGATTTCCCTGCGCCGCTCGGACCAACAATTGCAACCACTTCAGTTGGCTTGGCCTCGAATGATACCCCCCGTAGTACCAATTCTTCCTCTTGCAGTCCGGCTTCATGACCCTCACCTGGATTCAGATCAGGCCCTCGTTGCCCGCCGGCATAACCGAACTTCACGTCTCGGAAGGTAATCCGGCCTGCTGGCGCATCCAATGCCTTTGCATCCGGTCCATCCTCCATCTCCGGCAACATATCCATGTATTCGAAGATTCGACCGAACACGCCCAGCGCCGTCACAACTTCCACATGCAAGTTCAACAAGGTTCCGAACGGCTGATATAACCGTCCCAGATAGGCGGCAAAAGCAACAATCGCCCCCACCGTCATCGTGCCTTGTATCACCGCATAGCCTCCATACAAATAAATAATCGCGGTGCCAATCGGTCCTAACACGCCGACGAACATCATGAACCAACGACCCATCAGATTGACCTTCAGCTCCATGTCCATCACTTGCTTATTCGTCGCTTGGAATTGTGCCGCCTGACTTTGTTCCCGCCCATAGATCCGAGTCAACAGCGCGCCCGAAATCCCGAACACCTCGCCAAGCTGGGAGGCCATCTGTGCACGCACCTTTTGCGTTTCCTGCCGCATTTTTTTACGAAGACGAGATACCTTACGCACCGGAATCATTGAAACTGGCAGGATAATCATCGACAACAGCGCCAAACGCCAATCCAGCACGAACAGGATAACCGTTGTTGTTACAACGACTACGCTCTGTGTTATCGTATTGACGACCAGATTTGTTACCACGCCTTGTACCGCCTGCACATCTTCGGTCACCCGCTGAATAACCTCACCAGACCGTGAATTCGTAAAAAATCCAATTGACTGTCGCTGTAAATTGCTGAACAACCCTTGCCGCAGATCACGCATAATCCCTTGGGCGACTTTAAAATTCATATAGTTCTGCCACACCCCAAGAACGCCGCTAAGGACAGGCAAGCCGATCAACAGTGCAACCATCACGAGCAACTGCCCACGATCCCCAGCTGGGATCGCATGGTCGATAATGACCTTCATCACCCAAGGAGGCCCGAGACCAATCACAGCACCCGCAAGCGCAAGAACGATAATAAAGCCGAGTAAGGCACGGTACTCTCGGAACAGCCTCCATACCCGTCGAAGGGATACGTCTTGCACGCTCTCTCTTAATGTTTTCTTCTGAATCGTCCGATCCGATCCTTCGAGACCACGCCAAATATTTTTCATGACCTATAACACCTCAATTCTATTCGTTCATTATAGGCCGATCAGGAGAGACATTTCACCCTCAATTTCAATAAAAAATCCCCCTGTCTAGGAGGATTATAAGCACTTTAAAGATATTAGCCTATTTAACGATGATTTTCCCTACCATAAAATTATGCGGTTTACAGTAGATCTCGTACTCCCCAGCTTCAGGGAAGGTCTTGGTGAACGTATCATTCTTCCCGAGGGGCTCACTGGTAAAGGAACCGTCCTTAGCAGTTACTGTATGCTCCACATCATCCTGGTTGGTAAATGTAACTGATGCGCCTGCTTCGATCGTCAGCTGATCGGGTTTAAAGGCGAATTCAGAAATACTGACCGCATATTTCTTGGCGGATTCCGCCTTATCTGCTACAGTCGGCTGATCAGACGCTGCCTTTGTCGTAAACGTGATCACTTGCTTCACTTCCGGCTTAATCGGTTGGTGATTATTCCCTACTAGTTGGACCGTTAAAGTGTGCTTGCCTGGTTTAACATGATCGAAGACGGCGGGTTCAGCGTTAATCATTTTATAGGCCGCTTTGGGGTCGCTTGCGTCGGTATCCAGCCAAATATGTACATGCCCCTGGCCTTCATGCGGTTCCGTATGCGTCCGGAAATCTGTGAGCGCATGGTTAAACACAGCAACCCCCACTTTTACCGTGTCGGTATACAACATTGCATCTTTCGTAGGGCCTAGAATTCTTACGGAAGGCGTATTCGCCGATTGTAACGAAACGTTTTTTTTCGCAGGGTCAAACTTCACATCCACCCCTAAATTCTCCGATACGAATCGGATCGGAACCATGGTAACGCCATTTACGACCTTCGCCGGTTCATCTAATGCTACAGGAATACCATTTAAGGTTGCTGTCTTCGACTCTAACGGGAGCAGGTAGATGTTAGATCCTTCGGTGACCTTAACCGTTCTGGTCTCGGCTTCATAACCAACGACAGCACCGATGGCTTCTGCTATGGGTCTATAAGGTACCAGGAGTCGCCCATTCATCAGCAACGGCTGCTCACTGAAGACAATCGCCTTGCCGTTGAATGTCGCAGACACACCCGTTGGCGATACTGGCGCCTTCGCCGCAACCGGCACCGTTCCGAGCATGGCTGCGAATAATGCAGTCGTTAGAAGCATTTTACTCATCTTATTCATCGTTCATCCTCCTTAAATGTACCGTACTTGACGGTGAATGCCTTTATTTAAGGGAACGAACACATGAGCAGTCCGGTTTGATGCGATGACCAATTTTTTCACGTACCCAGCACTTTCTTACCGCGAGGCTGCTCCCCGACCGCATCAGGCTCGAGCGTAATACCAATGGCTTCAAAAGGAACTTGTTGCTCCTTCATATCATACGTAAGCACGCCATTCCCTTGCTCATCGACAAGAAACACCCCTGCGCTTCTTCGCGCTCCATTGTGGATCAGCCACACCTGATAGGCTTCCTGTCCCTTCGCCTGCGATAATCCTTGCACGCTAAATACGAGCTTCTTCGCATCGCCTTGCTGCATTAGCCATGCACTGCCTTTAGCTGCATCGCTACTCGAGTCCGTCGCGTTCAATGTAAAGATTTGCAGGACTTGCGTCGGCAGGCTCGCACCAGTCTCCATCGCTTGAAGCCGATCCCGTAAGTGGTTATTATTCCAAGAAACCCCAATCAAGAGAAGCAAAAGAACCGATGCTGCGATCCATCCTGTATTCATAGTCCATTTTTTCTTCACCACAGGCTGCTCTACCTTAAAAATAGAATCCATGACCTCTGCTTTCAAATCCGCTGGCGCCTCGATTTCTTCTAATGCATATGGGATTGCATGCCACGCCTCCCGCATCTCTTCGAGTTCCCTCCTGCAGGCCTTGCAACTTCCGATATGATGTTCAATACGTCTCCGATCCTCTTCATTGATTTCACCGAGCATATATTCCATGAGTTGATCTGTGCCGTGACAGTTCGAGGTCTCCATTTATGTCTCCTCCTTTTCCTGCATCAAGTGATTTCTTAATATTTTCAACGTTTGGTGAAGTCGGCTTTTCACCGTACCTACGGGCTCATTACGCATTTGTGCGATTTCACGAAGCGAGTAGCCTTCCCAGTATAAGCACTGTATAAGTTCAACTTGGCTCTTGGATAAATGCTGATAAGATCGCTTCACTTGCTCCCGAATCAGCTTCTGAGATACGATGTGCTCCGGTGTGTTCTCTGTCCGGTCGGGCATGATCTCCCAGATCTCCGGCTCCATCGTAACTGCTGTCTGTTCTCTCCTCTGCTTACGGATATGGTCAATCGTAATATTCCGTGTCACCGTAATCAACCAATTGATATATTCACCCTTACTCGGATCATAACCCGTCCGGGTCGTCCACAAGCGCGTGAACACAGACTGCACAATGATTCTCGCCTGCTGCTCATCTTTCGTTGACTTCATGGCAAAAGAGTACACGAGCTTCACATATCGATCATATAACTCTTCCAAAGCCGGACGATGCTTGATCATCACAAGCTGCATGAGTTCAAGATCTGTCTTATTCTTCACGAGTTCCGCTCTCCCTCTTTTCTGGTCCCTGTTCTTGCACCCATTCTACCACAGAATTTCCCATGTGCTTTTTGAAAAATGAAGTTCATTAATTTTAACTGAAAAAAGCTGCCCTGCCCCCTCGTTCTTTCAGCCTATTCAACGAATTGGAAGCAACTAACATTGATCCCTCGCTGGTTCTCAGCTATACTAAAACTCAAATTTGCAATTGAATAGAAAACCCTCATCTTACGAAGGATGAGGTAGAGGTCGCGGTTGTTAAGAGTAAGAAAGCGGAGAGCCAGAGAAATGCTCAGTGATGCTATTCTAAAAGGAACCACCGCCGAAGTTCACTAAGGTACTCTGCCTTAGCGTGCTGGGGCTGCTGCTGAATAAGCGCAGAACTGTCACATGGGATGCATCCCATGTGTTGTGCTATCTTATTCGTACATCGTAGGAGCCGTAGGGGTTGAATTGAACCGCCGTACATTGCTACGGCGGTTTTTTGGCATTCTAGCAGCATATCGCTATATATTGTTCTGACATCTAAGAAGGAGTGTTATTATGTCTAAATCCACATCCCAAGCTGCTCCGGAGCTGCAACGCTCCCTCAAAGCTCGCCATCTCACGATGATCGCGCTGGGCGGATCCATTGGAACCGGCTTGTTCCTCGCTTCCGGCGGCGCGATTGCTACCGCAGGACCAGGCGGCGCCTTGCTCGCGTATGCCGCTGTCGGCATCATGGTATACTTCCTCATGACAAGTCTCGGGGAACTCGCCACGTATATGCCGGAATCCGGCTCATTCAGCACCT
This sequence comes from Paenibacillus guangzhouensis, assembly GCF_009363075.1. Taxonomy (NCBI): domain Bacteria; kingdom Bacillati; phylum Bacillota; class Bacilli; order Caryophanales; family Paenibacillaceae; genus Paenibacillus; species Paenibacillus guangzhouensis. The sequence goes on from NZ_CP045293.1 coordinate 4,472,082, forward strand.
ATGCCGGCCGGTTCGTCGATCCGTCCCTCGGCTTCGCACTCGGCTGGAACTTCTGGTACAACTGGGCGATTACGATCGCCGCAGAACTTGCGGCTGCCACGTTGATTATTAAATACTGGTTCCCGAACAGCTCCTCCTTCATCTGGAGTCTTCTGTTCCTTGCCATCATTTTCTTATTAAATGCGCTATCCGTTAAGGGCTACGGGGAATCTGAATATTGGTTCGCATTGATCAAAATTGCGGTCGTCATCGTCTTCCTCGTCGTCGGCGTCCTGATGATCTTCGGCATTATGGGAGGCAAGTCCCCAGGGTTCAGCAACTTTACGATGGACGGCGGTCCGTTCCATGGCGGGTTCCTGACGATCCTCGGCGTATTCATGGCTGCCGGTTTCTCCTTCCAGGGGACCGAACTCATTGGGGTAGCTGCCGGTGAGAGTGAAAATCCACGTGAAAATGTACCGCGCGCCATTCGTCAGATTTTCTGGCGTATCCTTATCTTCTATATTCTCGCGATCTTCGTCATTGCGATGTTAATCCCGTACACGAATCCGAACTTGGTGCGCGGCGGTCTTGAAGACATTGCGATTAGTCCGTTCACGATTATTTTCGAGAATGCGGGCCTTGCGTTTGCGGCAGCGGTCATGAACGCCGTTATTCTTACGTCGGTACTATCGGCAGGTAACTCAGGGATGTATGCATCCACGCGTGTCCTTTGGGTTCTCGCCAAAGAAGGCAAAGCACCGAAATTCCTCGGCAAGCTGAACCGTAACGGCGTACCGATCAACGCACTCATCGTCACGGCTGCCGTCGGGATGCTCGCCTTTCTCGCATCCTTCTTCGGTGATGGTGTCGTATACACATGGCTGCTCAATGCCTCAGGGATGTCTGGGTTCATCGCTTGGATCGGAATTGCGATTAGTCATTATCGCTTCCGTCGGGCCTTCACCGCACAAGGCCGCAGCCTGGATGAGCTGCCGTATCGCGCTAAATGGTTCCCATTCGGTCCGATTTTCGCCTTCATCATCTGTATGATCGTTATTCTCGGCCAGAATTATCAAGCATTCCTTGGGGAGACGATCGACTGGAATGGTGTGTTAATCTCCTACATTGGATTGCCGCTCTTCCTCATCGTCTGGCTCGGGTACAAATTCGTGAAGAAGACAAAAGTCATTCCACTGCACGAATGTCAGCTGGACCCGCCAGCTAAATAAAGTTTCAGACAAGCAAAAGCCTCTCGATCCACGTTCAACGTGATTCGAGAGGCTTCTTTTTAATAATCCCAGCTAGGTATGAACGGCCTGCTGCTCCCGCAAATGCGTTAGACAGCTCTGCGGCTTTCTCCCTACCACCAATACGCCATTGGCCACATATCCTTCTTCGCGATCGCGAAGTTCATGAATGAGACGTGATCGGAATAAATCAAGCTCCGCTTCGTAAGCAGCGTCCACCGCTAAGTTGCGCAGCTCTTGCGGATCTTCATCGAGATGGAACAACTGCTCCGACCCTGTCTGCGAATACCAGATGTACTTCCAATGACCGTCTGTTACATAATGATGCGATAAGGCGCCATAGGCATGTTCACCATGGAGATAGGTTCGCCACGGACGTTCCTGTGTCTCGTTGCAGAGCGGTACAACACTGTGTCCATCGACGGATGGAGGAATGACTGCCCCTGCTGCATGAAGGAGCGTAGGCATAATATCTCGCATTTCAACGACTTCCGATACAGTGCTGCCGATTTTGAATCCCAGCTTGCCTGTTCGATCGCTGATAATGAACGGGACTTTGGCGCTGCCTTCGTACGCAAGTGCTTTACGATAATAATGATGGTCGCCCATCATCTCGCCATGATCTGATGTGAACACAATGACCGTATTATTCAGCTCGCCATATTCATTCAAGGCATTGATTAATCGTCCAATTTGATAATCCAAATGCGTAATTAATGCGTAATAGCCCGCTCTGGCGCGCTGCAGTTCATCCGGCCGCAGCTTCTTGAGCCCTGTGACAGGACTTGCGCTGCCCGCTTCCGCTGCGAATTCATTCACCCAATCTCCTATCGGCGGATCTGGAAGCGTCTGATGGATATACATGTCCAGGTAAGCTTGCGGCGGATCGAACGGCGGATGCGGACGTACGAAGGACGTCCAGAGGAAGAAGGGCTTCGACGGATCGCGGCGTCGCAAGAAATCGATCGATTGCGTCACGGCCCAGTTCGTCGGATGCAGCCGTTCTGGCAAATGCCAAGGTAAGGTCACCGTCGATGCGTTGCAATCGAGCGCCATATCCATGATATCCTGATGCGAACCGGCTTGTTCGCGCAGCCAATGCAAGTAATCATCGCATTCATCGAAATGCCCTGCCGCAGATTGGCTCTTGCGATCCCGGTTATAGTGCATATAGCCGTCATGCAGCACGACATTGTGGAAGCCACAGAGATTGCGCGTCGGATACACATGCATCTTGCCGACACATTGCGTATGATAGCCTGCATTCGCCAGCTCTCCCGCCAACATATGCTCATACTGCCATGGGACCCGGTCTTCATACCCGACTCTGCCATGTGATTGTTGGCTCATCCCCGTCATGATCGCCGCCCTTGCCGGTACACAGGTTGGAGTCGCCGAATAGGCATTGCGAAACATGACGCCGCTCTCAGCCAGCCCGTCCAAATTCGGGGTGCGCACGACGGGATGCCCCGCGCTGCTTAGACAATCTGCACGCATCTGATCCACGGTAATCAACAAAATATTCGGTTTCATTCCTCTACCTCCGCTTCATAATCAATTCATTGCTAACGCTTAGATATATAGATGTACAACCTTTCCCTGATTTTACCACGGTTCGAATCCGCTCGATATGTATTGTTCTACGATCTTTTTGAAGGATATTTACATTTTGAGCACGAAGAGTTATTATGTAATTACGTAATTACGTATTACAATAAAATTATTTGAGGTGATCCTGTTGAAACGAAATGTTGAAGCGGAATTAGATGAATTGAAACTGCAACTAACGGAACTTCACGCTATGGTCAAACAACTGATCTCATCAAACCCTGCTCCTTCAGTCCATGCTTCGCACCCCCGCCCTGCAGCCATCACATCCCAAACCAATACAGTGCAAGACCCTGTTCACCAAGGCGGCGTGTATTTCTCCGGACATTTTCAAGGCAGTCTTTCCCGTTATCAGTGGGAGCCACAAGAACGCCGAGCCAGCCAACTGCTGGATTTAGATGGCGACAAGGTTGCTAAGATTCTATCCGCGCTTGGCCATCGTCAACGGCTGGATATTCTGCGCGCGGTCATACATGAGCCGCTTACGGGTGCCGAGATCGTCGAGCGCTTGAATATGGGGACAACGGGGCAGCTCTATCATCATATTAAAGCTCTTGTCGGTGCAAATCTCCTGATTCAAGAGGATCGCGGCGGCAAATATACGCTGCCGGATCACCGAGCTCTTCCCCTGCTCCTCTTGCTCGCCTCCGCAGGGGAACTGCTAGATACGAGCGACTATATGGAGCTAGCCCACGTGCGTGAAGATGCAAGCGGCTATCTTGGCAGCTCACCGGAAGCTTATGATCCGCTTGCGCTATTGCGATCCGTGATCGAGAACAGCATCATCGAACACCAAGCCGGTTATTGTTCTGAGATCAGCATCATCTGGCACGAGGACGGTAGTGTGACGGTTGCAGACAACGGCAGAGGCATCCCGGTAGGAGCAATCGGCGGCGCATCGAAATCGAATGTTCAAGCCGTCCTAACAGAGCTTCATCACAGCACAAGCGTATCCATTCCAGGATCGTGTTCGGACAAAGGAATCAATATCCCTGTCGTCAATGCCCTATCGGAGAGATTATCCGTAGAGGTACGCCGAGAAGGCAAAATCTATCGTCAAGACTATAAGCACGGCATCCCGCTATCCAACGTGAATATCGTGGGACTCACTCGCGACACAGGCACGAGCATCACCTTCCTACCTGATCCCGACATCTTCCGCGTATCCTTCGATCGCCATCGACTGACTTCGCTCATGGATGCCATCCAGGCTAGCAACGCCGGTCTAACCGTGCACGTGCTGGAAGACGAATATCAATAATCCTACATTGTGGCGTTTTGGTTCCAAATTAAAAAAGCTGCCGATAGAATCGGCAGCTTAACTTAAAGTGCGCTGAACACATCAAGAACCCCAGAACACTTCCGTCTCATAATCGAAAGATACTTTTCCGTTCTCAGCATTCCGCTCAAACAATGCACGCAGCGCATCCATCATCGCTTCATAGCTTGGATCCCCAGGGACTGGAATGTACGATGAAGACAACACGCGTCCTGCGAGCCCTTCTAGATCAAATCGCTGATGATTCGGAAATGTACCGATCTGCATGTCTCCTGCTTCGAAAAACGCCCCCAATGCATCCGGCGTAATATTTTTCTGCGTTACCGTCTTATAATCCGTACCAAACGTATGTAAGAATCGATCATATTCTTCCCGGAATGGCGTTCCTTCGGTCAGGCGATTGTTCCATATCAGCACGATCTTGCCCCCTGGCTTCAGAATGCGTTCGAACTCCTTCCGTGCCGCTGTCCGATCGAACCAGTGGAACGCCTGAGCACAGACGATAAAATCGACGGAATGATCCATGAGTCCTGTCTCTTCAGCAGATCCAGGCACTGCGCGATAATTCGGTGCTCCCTCCAGATCCTTCAAGGCTGCTTCACGCATCTCCTTATTCGGCTCGACAGCAATCACCTGACTGCCCCGCTCCAAGAGCAGCTTGGAAAATATCCCTGTCCCTGCTCCTACATCCGCGACGACACTTTCTTGCTTCAGCCCAATCACGCCGTACAAATAATCCATGACTTCTTGCGGATAACTCGGACGGTACAACACATACGTATCGACCCGGTTCGAGAACCGTTCCTTGCTATTCATAAGATCACGCTCCTTCTTAACTATCATTACAGTTCAACACAGGATTATCAACCTATTCGCACAAAAAAAGACGCCATCATAGGACGTCTGTCGTTCATATATGGTTATCGACGGGTCATCTTCGCAATCTGCGGGAGGATCAATCCTAACGCGATCAAGAGACAAGCCGTCACAATGTTCATGATGAACTGGAAGTACCATTCGCTAGTGTAAGCTTCGACCTTCGGGAACATCCCCATAATACAGGCGAAAGCCGTGAAGATGAAACACCAGAGACCAATGATGAAACCCCATGTTTTATTTTTGACGAATTGGTATTCCGACTTGAATTTGTCCGCCGCTTTCATGAGCGCCATGAAAGCAAGGAAGACGAATAAGTAACGAAGCGGCATGACGATGGAGTTGAGATCCAACAGCCAGTTATATAGCGAATTCATATTACCGATGCCTAAGGCTGGAATAATAATTAGAATACCGACCAGGACCCCCGTCATTAGGTAGCCGTTCACCGGTGTGCCGCGAGCGTTCGTCTTCAGTAAGCCTTCCGGAATATACCTCCGGTCCGCGTCGCTTAATAGTACTTTGAGCGGCGCATCGATCGAGAAGGCAAGTGCTGAGATCTGAGCAAGCGTGTTCGCAATCGCATACAGGATCATCAATCCATTGCCTAAGCCGTAATATCCGCCAAGAATCTGAAAGGCGTAATATTGTCCGTTCATCTTCAGATCGGCTGGAATGTTGCTCGAATCGAACATCAACCCCATCGAGAAGGAACCGAGCAAGGCGCAGACGGCAACCATGATCGCGAGCGCAATCATCCCCCGCGGAAATTCACGCGCCGGATTACGTGTCTGATTGACGTACGGAGAGATTTTCTCCGCACCGCCGACCGCGAAGACGAGCATGGAGATCGTCGTGAAGTAGGCGAAGTTAAAGTCCGGGATGAACGATTTGAACGTAATATTCGCCGTAGCGATTTTCGCACCCGTTAGAGCCGGAGCCGTAATCGCCAGCAAGATGTACAGCAGGGACATAATGAAGACCGCAAGTCCCGCAATAGTACCGATTCGCTTCAGGGAAGCTAGCCCGTACGACGCAATCCATAAAAATATAAGAAAGACGACAAGACAAGCCGTCTGAATAATGAAGGGGGAATATTTCGATGTCAATCCGCCCGTCCCCGTAAATGCCCAGCCCAATGCGATAAGAATCCCTTGCGGCTTCTGAGCCAAATAAGGCACGTGAACCACCCAGTACGTCCATGCTGCGAAAAAAGCGATGGTAGGGCCCATCGTTTCCTTAATCCAGCTGCTGACGCCGCCTTTTCCTTCTTTGAAAGTAGAACCCATCTGACCGACCATTAGCGCATAAGGCACGAAATATAACGCAATGATCAGAATCCATGATGTAATAACCGTTAATCCTTGGTTCGCATAGTTGTTGACGACGTTCCCGAACCCCCATACCGACACGAAGGCGATTAGGGCGACGTTGTACCAGCGAAGCTTTTTCTGTTCGATGCTATTCATTTGTTCTTCGTCTTGCTCCTCTCTAAGCTGTCCGTTTAGCCTAATTAATCTACCCCTATCGTGTCCATTTCGCTATGAATTAAGCCACAGCGACACAAAAAAACCTAGCCCCTCCAAGCGATACTTCGGTTTGGATAGAGTCAGGTCTGAACAAACCTCTATCGAGGTTTATTTCGAAGATGAGCGACCGCGATCAGAAGTAGGTTTTATCGCCAATGGTCAAAAAAAAATCGGTCCTATAAGGACCGATTCATTGGCATGACGGCGTTTGGCTGAAGTTCCTTGAACGATTGACGATACAAGTAACCAATACCCGTCGCGACTAAACTTAGTAACCCACAAATGACATAGATCGCTGCGATGCCGAACAGATCCGATAGAACCCCCAGCACCACCACCGAAATACCAAAGATAAACGTATTGAGCGTAGACATCGCTGCGAGCACCTTCGGCAGCAGCTCCTCCTCCACGCTCAGCTGCCTTATCGTCGTAACGGCTACCGTACGCATCTCAACCAGCGGCCCCATGAATAAAGCGAGCGCCAGCGCAATCCAAGCGCTCGTCATATACCCGAAAACCATGGTCAGCACACCATAGCCCATCATCCCAATCATCATGGCGCCGAATCGATTGCGATTAAGCCACGAGCTGATCGCGACGATACATAAGCCGCCGACAATGGCTCCGATAAAGTACGAGACATTGATATAGCCCCACCATGTCTCGTCTTTATTCAGCACCGTCTTCACATAAGCGAGCAAGAAGGCGCCAGCCCAGACCGAGCCCGCTAACCCTTCTAAGAAATCCATAATCGCGAGCGAACGAAGCGCCGGACGCGACCAGATGATCAGCCATCCCTCGCGAAGACGCTGCCATGCACCGGCTTTAGGTACGGACGCCTCATCTTCATCTGACGTCGATTTCTTCGCTTGCTTCAGCTTCGGCTCATGCACCAACGAAGTCATCAGGAACGCGAGGAAATACATAACGGCAATGCTGAGGAGCGTGTACGTCCCGCCGAGCCAATTGAATACAATCGCTCCTCCAGCCCAGCCCGCGAGCTGAACAATTTGATTGGAGGTTCCGAAAATACCGTTCGCCTTCATGACGTGATCCGAGTTGTCGAGAAGTCTTGGAATCAGGGCACTAGTTGCGGGCGAAGTCCAACCGTCCAGGAAGGCCCAGAACATGATCAGCAGGAGCATTATCCAGAGCGTGCCAGGACTTAGCGATTGCCATGCATACCAACCGATGATGCAGAACAAAATGAACTGTAGGAATTGCGAGCTTTTGAGTAAGAACGTTAATGGATAACGATCCAGCAAGAGCGGAGAAGCGAGCCCGCTAACACTCTGGCTAATCATTCTCACGAGTGGAACAAGCGCCGTATACGTCACCGAATTACTAATATGATACATGAGGGTTACGATTGTGATCGTTGCCATCACATCTGCTAGATTGGACAACGTCTGTCCGAATATCAAATTTCTGACTGAACGATTAAACACCGATTCCATTCCTTTTATTTTTATTTCAGAGTAATTTCAAGCAGAATATCGCCCGTATTTTCAAAATCGCGATAGCTGTATCGAATGGATCCATGGAACCCGCTAATCTCTTGCAGAGCTTTGCCCAGATCATCGGCCAGTGTTGTCTTGCGCGTATAGCGCACCTTCACCGTTGAATCGCCTGCGCGCACCGCCTGCTCGATTTTCGTCGATAACCCAGATACGGACGTGACAATATTTTCAGACTTGAGGTAAATATAATTAAGCTCTGTCTCTAACTTTGTGTAAAACGCAGAACGGCCTGCATCATTCTTCTTCAGCTGCTCTACTGTCTTATCGTAGGATTCCGTTGCTGCAGGATAAACCTTCGTCCACTGATGATCTACGCGAAGCTGCTTATCTGTGCGCAAATAATAATGATAGCTGACTTTGCCCTTCTGATCCGGGACGGGATCATCCCACGTCGTATCCAAATGGTACCACTTGCCATCCAAGTTTACGACATTCCAAGCATGCAGCTGTCCTCCGGCTTTTCCTTCGGCGATTCGATTCGTAATGCCTGCTTCCTTCAGCATCCGGTACGTTAGCAAGGCATAACCTTGGCAGACCGTCTTGCCTTCCTTCAGGCCGAGATACGCCGTATCATTCTTAAGTGATGTGTCATAAGCTAAATTCAGAACAACCCAGTCATGAATCGCTTTGACCTTCTCATGCGCATTCATATTCTTGTTAATGATGGTAGGCAGTACTGCCTTCACCTTACTTGTCACGTACGCGGTCTGATCCGCGTCTTCGCGGTAGTCCATATAAATCGTAATGCTCGAGGATAATAGCGAACTCTTGTATTGATAGGAATATTGACGAACCATGAACTGAACGTAAGGATCCATAGCCATCGCATCCTGCAGTGCCTTCTCTAGCTTGGTCTTTGATACACTGTCATGGATGGAATAGGTCATGACGGTCTCGCGATTCAACATCGACTGATAAATTTCTTTTGTGAGCCCTTCCATTGAATTCACCGTAGGTGTATCCACCGCCGCTGTAACAGGATTATTAATGACTTCTACCACAGCAAAACTTAGTGTGCTTACCAACAATATCTTGAACATTTGCCTTGCGAAACGAGGCACAACTCAACCCCCTTGTGAACTAACGCTGAATTTCAGTATCAATTTTACCCTGAAGTTCAACAAGCTTCATAATCGTCTCTGCCGCTTCTGCACGTGTGATCGTAGATTTCGGATGGAACTTGCCTCCGTCTGTGTTCATGACTCCTAATTTCAGCATGAGTGCAACCGCGCCTTTGCTCTGTACTTCTGCAGCATCCTGCAGCTGCGTCACTTCTACATCTTTGGTTAAGAATTTCGCTAGTTGCTCGTATTGTAGTATACGAGTGACCGATTCGGCAAGTTGTTCACGGGTAATTTCGGTCTCTGGTCTCAAGCTTTCAGTTGGATTTCGCTTCAGCCATTTCTTCTCGACGAAGAAGGAAGCCGCGGAATAATACGGACTGTCAAAGGAAATATCCTTGAAAAGTGGCTTATCATCGCGGTAGCTAGCATAAGGCTGCACGCTACTTGTGATCCATTGCATCCATTCCCCGAGCTTAATTGGCTGGCTTGGCTTCACGAGACCTTCTTCATTCGGCTTCAGGACGCCTGCCTGCAGTAATTTCGTTAGCGCGGCTTCCGAAGCCGTGCCTTGAATATCCTTAGCCGTCTGCGCTGAATTTTGCCCAGCTTGATACCAGTACGATTGGAACTTGCCTGTTACAGCGTTCAGCAGAGACTTTTCCTCAGGATTAAATTTCGGGCTATAGACTAAGCGCTGCTCTTGTTGATTGCTCGCATTGGGATTGTTGTAGTCGTATGGACCTACACGCGTATATTGCAGCTGCATCTCGAACTGATTCAAAAACGCAGTGCGTGCTTCTTCCGCCGTAATCGAAGGTTTCAGCGCCTTCATCGCTTCTCGGTCGATTGACCGGGTGGAATCATCATAATTCACGAGCTCTCCGCGGCTCCCTAGTTCGATGCGAACGTTGTTATAGTTCACCGGAATATCGCCTAGGAACTGCTGATACTCGAAGTAAAACCCGCCATTATTCTGTATGTTCTGTTCCGATGGGGTGCGGAGCTTCAAATTCGCGGCCGCGTCCGGGTACAGGAGGTTGATCCAGTAATTCGCTTTTTTCTCCGCATCAGTCAGGCTTATCTCTGGTTTTTTCTTCTCCTTCGTATTGGCATTTCGGTAGGACATATATGGATTGCCTATCGCTATGATCTGACCCGTCTTGGCATTCACTCGTGCGTTAAATTGTTTATCGAACCCATCCGGTCCTACCGGATTCGGTTGATCCCATGACAAATACCATATTTTGACCGATGGATCATTCCAGTCATTCTGCATATTCTGGTTCATCCGTTTATTCTCAGCAGGCGGTTTCAACACGTTCAGAACGATCGCTTTGGCCTGATCCGCTGTTAACTCACCTCCTTGATGCGCCGCATACTGCTTCGCTGTAGGGGTAATGCTCTTATATGTATTCGTATTCAGGTTCGGCTTGGCTTCTTTGCCGGTCTGAGGGTCAACGAATTTGCCGCTCTTCGCATCCACTATGCCAAATTGCACATTCGCAGGCTGGTAAGCGAGCATCATGTCCTTCGAATTGCCGTACGGTTCACCGACAGGCAGATAAGCGAGCTCCATTTTGAGAAGCTCTGCGTAGTATGATTTGGCTTTCTCAGCCGTGATAGATGGCGTAGCCGATGGATAGCTCAATCCCGACATTGAACGGGAATAGCTGAAGATATTTCCTTCCCCATCTACTGATATATTGATAGTCTCATCCGAGGGCAGCCCGTTCACAGGAATATTGTATGAAAAAGAATAATTCGCAGGCCCGAACAGCCCCGAGTTATAAGCGTACATTATGTTATTCTGCGCATTAAGCGTCTTGACGTCGATACTTGGCACGATTCGCCCAATCAACTTCTCAGCAATTTCCTTTGCTTGCTCTCTCGAGTACGTCGGCGGATATTTCACTTGCCCTTTGCTCACTTCACTCCATGGGCTGAAATCCGCCTGCAGAATCTCGCCCGTTAATGCATCGACCCGGCTGCCAAAGCCATAACCGCTATTCCCGATCTGATATTTCCACTGAATCGTCCAGACCATTTCATTTCTCGGCGGATAGACATTCGGATCGCCTAACGTCACGTTCTCCACTTCTGCATCTTTGAATTGCGGGAAGAGATCTCTGATCTTCGCAACAGCCTCGTCTTTCGAGATGTTCGGTGTCTTCTTCTCTGCCGTTTGATTCTTTGCGGGTTGCGAACTACTATTCACTGACGTAGAGAACGTTCCTGAATTTGACGTTCCATCCTTCACGCTCTCTGCAGCGGCAACCTGCTGGATAAGACATACGCTTAGCGTCGTGGCGATCGCCGCTTTTTTAATCAACACCGCTCGGCGGTTATTCTTGGATTTCAATGACATCAATCCTCCTAATCATCAACCAGATATTTCCTTACATATCTTGTTAAACGATGAAGGAGGAAAAAAGTTCCTATTATTTTCGTCTATTCCCTCAAATTAGGACCTCTGCGCTATACGCTGATCCGTCCCAAGGAGATGCCGTCGAAAAAAGGGAATGACGTGTCCCCAGAATTGCTGATCTTGCTCAGAACAGCTATGACCCTGAATCTCAATAAATAAATGCTCCACCTTCGTGTTCACGTGGTCAATAATGTATTGCAGCTCCGAATGCGGAATGAACCCATCATGCCTGGAATGAACGAGGAAAACAGGAATATTCGCACCCTGTGCATTGCGATTAAGGACATGGATAACGTTCATATTTTTGAACAGTTGAGGGGTAATCCGTGCACGCAGCAACCAGATGAACATCACCATATATGCGAGCGGGAACATGGGAATATGAATGCGGCTGCATTCCGACTGCAATACCGTCCGAAGTCGAATTGGCATCGAGTCGGTGATGACGGCCTGTACCGAAAGTCCAAGATCAAGCGCCAGGATCGAGCCCAATCCGCCCAGCGAGTGACCCACGACGCCAATAGCGTCCTGCTGCACGTCGGGGCGAGTACGCACGTATTCAACTGCAGCCAGAAGATCGTCGCGGAACGTAAAGGAGGAAGAGGCTGGGATCTCTTCACTGTCGCCATGACAGCGCACATCGAACAGGAAGATGGAGAACCTGGCATCATACAAAGGATCGACATACCGGAGGGAATATGCGCGGTTCGAGCCCCAGCCATGGACGATGATAATCGTCGGTGCCGTCGGCTGCTCCTGCGTCGCGATGTCACGGCTTGGGATGAACCATCCGCAGCACTGCTTGTCGCCGCTACGGAATTTCACATCTTCATAGGGCTGCTTCGGCACCGCATCATTGACTCGCCGCAGCGGCGTCTGTGATCGCACCCCGAGCAGCCACACCAGCACAAGGATGAGCGCGACCACAAGAACAGCTACCTGTAAGATCATCATGCCCTGCATTCGAAGCACCTCCGATATCACTTTCATGCCAATTGAAAATTACCTGTAGTGTTCCCCGATCTGCTGAAAAAAGTGATGGAAAGCATATGAAAAAGCTGTCCATTGTCACCTTGGTATTCCAGTAGTGGGAGGGGCAGTTGCTGGGCGGGGATGAGCGAATTACTGTGGCCGGGCCGCGGAACTGCGAGCGAAATAACTGCTTTTTGGCAATTATTTGAGCTGGGGCGCGCTTCTGCGAGTGAAATAACTGCCTTTTTGGCAGTTAATTGAGCTGGGATGCGCGACTGCGAGCGAATTAACTGCTTTTTGGCAGTTATTTGAGCTGGAGCGTGCGACTACGAGCGAAATAACTGCTTTTTAGCAGTTATTTGGGCTGGAACACGCGACTACGAGCAAATTAACTGCCTTTTGGCAGTTATTTGAGCTGGGATGCGCGACTGCGAGCAAAATAACTGCCTTTTGGCAGTTATTTGGGGCGGAATGTGCCTCTGCGAGCGAAATAACTGCCTTTTTGCAGTTATTTGAGCCGGAACACGCGACTGCGAGCAAATTAACTGCCTTTTTGCAGTTATTTGAGCTAGAACGCGCCTCTGCGAGCGAAATAACTGCCTTTTTGCAGTTATTTGTAGCTGGAACGCGCGACTGCGAGCAAATTAACTGCCTTTTTGCAGTTATTTGAGCTGAAACGCACCAATACGAGCAAATTAACTGCATTTTCGCAGTTAATTCTCCCCCAACACAAAAAGACTTCCATATCCTCTCGGACATGGAAGTCTTCATTACTCAGCGTGTCGTCTTCGCCGCTGCCGCGTCCACATACGCCCTCGCATTCGCTGTCATCTGCTCGAAATCGCCGCTGGCGATCAGATCCGGCCGCACCAGCTTCGTACCGAGGCCGACAGCTGCGGCCCCAGCCGCGAACGTATCCGCGATATTGCCGAGATCAACGCCGCCTGTCGCCATGATCGGAATATGATCGAGCGGTGCGCGGATCTCGCGCAGATACGAAAGCCCGAGCGATGCCATCGGGAACAGCTTCACCAGCTTCGCTCCAGCATTCCAGGCACGAACGATCTCGGTTGGCGTCATCACGCCTGGCCAGACGTCCACACCACGCTCCGCACCGTACGCGATCACCTGCTCATCCAAATTCGGCGAGATCAGGAACTGTGCACCTGCCGCCACCGCTTCCTTCGCCATCGCGACATTCAATACCGTACCGGCCCCAATGTAGGCCTGTCCATCGAACGACTCGCGCCAGCGCGAAATAATCGGCAGCGCCCCAGTCGTATTCATGGTGACCTCCATGAAGGCTACACCGCCATCGACCAGCGCCTTCGCCGCCGCATCCGCTTGATGATCCGCAATACCGCGGAAGATCGCGACCATGCGATGCTGCAATAACTCCGTCGTTAAATCCAACTCCACTCGTCCTTTCCTACCGAATCATCCTTCAGGCCTTTAATGCCGCGGTGCCCATAACATGACGGACACCCCGACAATACAAATGCCTGCGCCAAGCCAATCGTACAGATCCGGCGTCTTCCGATCCACCATCCATCCCCATAAGACCGCCAGCACGATGAACACGCCGCCGTAAGCCGCATAGACACGGCCGAAAGAAGGGAATTTCTGCAACGTCGGGATGACGCCGTAGGCGATCAGAATCACCGATCCAACAATGCCGTACCACATCGGCCTCGCTTCACGAAGCCATAGCCATACGAGATACCCGCCGCCGATCTCTGCGAGCCCTGCAATCAAGAACAAAATAATCGCAATAACCATTCCAACCGACCGTTAGGCCTGCTTGGACACGCTGCTGTTCGCGAATGCCGCACTGCCAATAACCCCGCCGTTATCGATGAGTTCGCCGACCCGAATGCTCAGACGCTCCAAGTATCCTTTGTAAACCGAACGCTCCAGCTCTTCGCGCATCGGCTTCAATAGACGTTCACCTGCCATTGCGCCGCCTCCGCCAATGACGACCACGTCCGGGCTGAACAAGCTGATGGAATAAGCCAAGCCTTTTCCGAGCACCTTACCGGTATAATTCATAATATCAATCGCAAGCTGATCGCCGGCATCAAAAGCCTTCGATACTTCCGCCGCCGTTAGCTCGCCCTTCTCATACACGTCACGCAGCGAGCTCTCACGTCCCGCAGCTAACGCTTCGGATGCTTGGCGCGCAATCCCCGTCGCCGATACGACGGTCTCGAGGCAGCCTGTTAGTCCGCAGCCGCAAGGCGTCTTCTCGCCATCAATCGTCACATGGCCTAACTCGCCTGCCATATAGCCGCTGCCGTAGAACAACTCACCATTCGATACGGTCGCTGCGGCAAGGCCTGTCCCGATCGTTACGCCATGCACGACATCTGCGCCTTTTCCGGCACCTTTCATCGCTTCACCAAAAATGTACATCCGCACATCATTATCTATAAATACAGGCACGCCAATTTTCTCACTCAATAAATCTGCGAATGGCAAATCTCTCCACTGCAGGTTCGAGTTGAATGTCACATACCCTCTCTTCGGATCAATAAATCCAGGGATCCCCGCGCCAACCGCCTTCAGTTCGCTGCGATCCACTTTCGCATTTTCCAGCAACTCGTCGATCATCGATACCATTTTGTTCAGTACATGATCACTGCCCAGATGCCGTTCCGTCGGCCGCTTAAGCGTTTGCAACAAGTTGTACTCCATATCGACCAGACCGCATACAATGTTCGTTCCTCCAACATCAATCCCTACCAAATAACTCACAACGTCTCCTCCTGCTCTCTACAAGGAAATAGAATCTCGCAATCTACCGTCCATTATATCATAACGGCTCTTTCCGGTTCGGAAAATTCTTAATTTCGCCCCATTTGCAAAAGGATTATTAAGGTAAAATTTCGGCGTATTCTATATAATACTAATGTGATGCAGATCACCACGATCTCGATATCGAATTCATGTACGGGGGTTATCCAGTGACCATTGTTGATATTAGTGAAATTGATGCCTCGTTATTCATTACGATTGCCGTCTTCTTGATGGTCATTTGCCCGCTGCTCAGCCTGGGGGTATTGCGACTTTTTCAAGAGAAGAAGCGTGCTGGTCTCTCCTATATCGGGGGATCCATTGTCGGCTACATTATTTTCCTTGTTGTGATAAAAATGTTCTTCTGAACGCATGTCATCGATGAACTACATAGGTTTGCAATTCATTCCTCCCACTCTCGCGTTCCGCTTACCATAGCGCCGCGCAAGTGGGATTTCTATTTTGTACCTCACGGCGATTGTTGAGATTTTCGCGCAATTTCACTATAATAGAGCGGTTGTGCTGTTTACATCCAGAGGAGGATACATCATGAACAATGATTCCACAGCAATGCAATCCTCGAGACTGCATTACTTCATAATGATTACGGTTATTATCGTGACGGGCGCGAGTCAAGGACTGCTGCTGCCGCTGCTGACGGTCCTGCTCGAGCATATGGGCGTCTCATCCGACTTGAACGGATTGAATGCGGCGATGCTGTATATCGGTATCTTTTCCACCCTCTTTTTCGTAGAGAAACTACTAGCCTATTTCGGTTTCAAAAAACTCATATCCTTATCCTTGATGCTCGTCATCGCTGCCTTAGTGCTGTTCCCGATGTTTCAGAATATCTGGATTTGGTTCGCACTGCGATTCCTAGTCGGTGTCGGCGATAGCGCACTGCACTACGCATCCCAGCTCTGGGTGCTGACATCGAGCAATGAGCAGAACCGGGGACGCAACCTCTCCTTCTACGGGATGAGTTACGGGATCGGGTTCAGTATTGGGCCGCTCGGCATGAATTTGCTTGTCTTTGGCGATTGGGTACCTTTCGCAGCGATCGGCGTGTTATGCACCATCGTGCTGCTCCTCATTGTATTCATTCTGCCTGACTATCAGGTCATGGGGACCAACAAAGAAAATGCGCCTGTGCTGGAACGCCGCTATACACGGTCCTTCCAATGGGCATGGTTCGCGCTTCTACCCGCGTTCCTATACGGCTATACCGAAGCATCGATGAATAGCAGCTTCCCGATTTACGCGCTGCGCATTGGGCTCGAGCAGAACTGGATTTCCTTCCTGCTGCCGTTCTTTGGGATCGGAGGATTGATCCTCCAGTTGCCGCTTGGCGTACTCAGTGACCGGATTGGCCGTAAAAAAGTGCTCATGGGCGCAGGCTTCCTCGGCGGGGTTGCCTTCCTGCTCATTCCGCTCTATGGTGCGAATCCGACGGCCATCCTGGTTCTATTTATGATTGCGGGCGGTATGCTGGGTTCCTTCTTCTCGCTGGGGCTCGCTTTTGCAGCAGATATTCTACCCAAAGCTTATCTGCCTTCGGCCAACGTCGTTGCCAGCTTCATCTTCAGCATCGGCAGCATTCTTGCGCCGAACTTGGCTGGGATCGGCATGCAGCATATTTCGATTTCATCGCTCTTCTGGCTGCTGGGCGGTATCTTCATCGTGTTCGCCGCACTTGGATTCTGGTTCAGACAGAAACAAGCAGAGCAAGTGCGTATCCGCGAATCGGTGCTTGACGCCTAGCCCTACAGACGCGTATGATACTGGAAATGAAATATTTGCTAAACGACGTTGAAAAAGGGGAAGTAGGAGCGCGAACGAGGACTTGCAGAGAGCCGGTGGGAGCTGTGAACCGGTGTCCACCGCACTTTGAATGGCCTTTGGAGTTGTCTTCCGAACCGCTGCTGCGAGAGTAGGAAGTACCGGGGTTCCCGCCGTTATCCAGGGAGCGATATCGATGAGCTGGACTAGACTGGCGAATTCCGTATCGTTAGAGCGGATCCGTTCTCCCTTTCCAAGGCGAGCAACGAATCAATAAAGGTGGTACCACGAAGCTTTCGTCCTTTCATAGGGCGAAGGCTTTTTTTGTTGGTATAGAATACTTCATCGCGTGAAGTTAATGTATCACGTTGCGGGGTTATTTTGAAAGGAGGTGATGGTCATGGAAGATGGTTGGTGGTGGCGATGGTTCATTCACAGTAACGGTAAATTTAATCGAAAGGGTCGCCAGCCTCATGTTGGCGGCTCCCTAAGGAGGATTTCTGATGTTAAAAGAACGTGTATTAACCGGAGACCGCACGACAGGCCGACTACACCTTGGCCATTACGCCGGAAGTTTACAGAATCGTGTACAGCTGCAGCATCAATATGATACATTCATCATGTTAGCCGATGTCCAGGCTTTAACGACCCATTTTGATCGGCCCGAAATGATTCGCGAACATGTGCGTGAAGTAGCACTCGATTATCTAGCAGTAGGCATTGATCCGGAGCATGCGAATATCTTCATCCAATCGATGATTCCGGAAATCGCCGAGCTGACGGTATACTTCTCGATGTTCGTGCGGATCAATCATTTGCGCCATAACCCTACAATCAAAGCGGAATCCCGCGGCGGCAATTTTGATGAGCTCTACTACGGTTTCCTCGGCTACCCGATCAGCCAGACGGCGGATATTACGTTCTGCAAAGCAACGATCATTCCTGTCGGCGAGGATCAGCTGCCGCATCTCGAGAGCTCGCGCTACATCGTGCGGCGGTTCAACGAGCTCTACGGCCCGGTATTCCCTGAGCCGCAAGCGATGCTAAGCAAGTTCCCCCGCCTCACGGGGCTCGACGGCAATGCGAAGATGAGCAAGAGCCTCGGTAATGCCATTGCGTTAAGTGCGAGCCCCGAAGAGATTGCGCTCAAAGTACGGAAAGCCGTAACAGATCCTGCGCGCATTCATAAGCATGACCCAGGGCATCCTGAGCGTTGTCCCATTTATCATTATCACCAGGCGTTTCGCTCGACTGAGGCTGCCGAGATTCATACTGCGTGCGAGCAAGGCAAGATCGGCTGTACAGCCTGCAAGCAGCACATCACGAACACCCTTCAAGAGCTTCTCGCCCCAATGCGTGAACGACGGGCTGACTATGAAACAAAGCCAAAATTCGTCGATGAAATGCTCCAGCACGGGACCGAACACGCTCGCAGCATCGCACGCCATACCATGGAAGAGGTGCGTGAAGCGATGGGGATTCAATATTTCAAATCACATATATAAGAAGGGAACGCATCGTATATGATCCATTATCTTGAATACTGCTTAAGCAAGCCGGGCACCACCTTAACTTTCCCCTTCGGTAATGAAGTACGCGTCCTGAAGGTCGGGACGAAAATGTTCGCACTGATGTCATCCGACGATCCTGCACCCGATATCAGCTTGAAATGCGATCCGGTCCGCGCGGCTTCGCTTCGGGAACAATATACCGACATTAAGCCCGGGTATCATCTGAACAAAAAGCATTGGAACACCGTTACCCTGGACGGCGATCTCACCGATGAAGAGATCAAGATGCTGATCGATCACTCGTATGAGCTTGTCTTTAAAGGATTGACAAAGGCGGAAAAAGCCGAGATTACGGGATAACCTGTAGGTAGGCAAGGACGAAGAAGCAAGCTTACAGCTTGCTTCTTTTTGTGTGATCGATTATGTTTTTGAGTCTTATGAATAACATGTGAATTTTTCCATATTCTGTTGTCGAAGTCCGGTGAATCGAGTATGATCAGAATAGAACGATCGTTCAATAGATAAGGATGACCCATGATGAAAAGACATTACGATAGTGACCAGACTCGCAAGGAGATCGCCGAGAAAGCCGCACATCTGTTTGCGCAAAAAGGGTTCGCAGGCACCTCGATCTCCGATATCTCGCGAGAGACAGGTTACAGTAAAGGGCATGTGTATTACCATTTCGAGAACAAAGAGAAGCTGTTCCTCTACCTCGCGAAGGACGGCATGCGCGTATGGGCCGAGAAATGGAACGCCATCTCCCCGAACTATGATTCAGCCACCGAGAAGCTATATGCGATGGCCACCTTCGTGTTGAATAACTATCATACGCCTCTGCTCAAGGTCGGCCAAGAACTCACTGCCAATCCGAACGTGCAGCCTGAGACCATGCAGGAGCTCTATGGGCTGGCTGCCACGCCGATGCAAGCTTACGCAACAATCCTCCAACAGGGGATGGATACGGGGGAGTTCGCGATCGCTGACTTGGAGGCGACGACTTTTCTGCTCGGCACCTGGTTCGGCGCGTTATGCCAGCATATCTATACGATGGAATACGAGCAGCTTCACGGGATGTTCCGTCAATGCGTTACGATATTCCTAGGCGGGGTTCGGCAGTCATAAATGACTGCTTTCGCCTTGATTAGAACGATCGTTCCAATTGTTCTAATGTAGCATTTCAATGACAAAGAATAGGATGTGGAACAAATGACAGCAGCACAACAAATCGCCATCGTGACCGGAGGCGGATCAGGTATTGGCCGAGCCATTGGACTTGAGTTAGCTCGCGAGCAAATCTTCGTCATCATCGCTGATATCGATCCACAAGGACGAGAGCAGACAGTGCAAGACATTTCACAAGCTGGCGGCAACGCGCGCGGCGTTCACCTTGACGTCACCGACCCATCCCAGGTCGAGGCAGTCATCCGCGATGTTCAGCAAGAATTTGGGCGGCTTGACTATATGTTCAACAATGCGGGCATCTCCATGTGCGGAGAGTTGTACGATACGACGAACGAGCATTGGGAACGGATCATCAATGTGAATCTGTGGGGCGTAATTCATGGTACGCGCTTTGCCTACGAGATTATGAAACAGCAAGGCTTTGGTTATATCGCCAATACCGCATCGGCGACCGGACTCGGTCCTTCACCTACGGCGGCGGCCTATGCCACCACGAAGCACGCTGTCGTCGGTCTGACAACGTCACTGCATTATGAAGCGGAGACATTCGGCGTCTACGTCAGCGCTTTATGCCCTGCCTTTGTGGATACACCTATCTTCGGGAAGAGCGAGACGCCTGGTATGGATAAAGCCAAAATCCAAGCCCAGATGAAAAAACAAAAGCTGATGCGCCCTGACCAGTTCGCACGCATTGCCGTGAAGGGGCTAAAGCGCAATGAACCGATCATCTGCCCGATGCCGCTGCGGCGTACGATGGATGTCGTGTTCACTCTGTTCCCGTCGCTCCACCGAAAGCTCATGCGGTTCGTCTGCAAGACCGCTCGACAAGCCAGCATCGCGGCGCCCGTTCCGCATGATAGCCCCTCGGCAGACAGGGCTCTATAAGGAAAAGCCGCTGATCTCGGTTGATTCCCGGTCCAGCGGCTTCCTTGATGTGCTTACGCCTTCGCGACATGCTCCGCAAAATGCCGTCCCCAGTGCGGCCGCGACCCGTCAAGATCCGTGAAGTCGTATACTTCGGACAGTCCCCACGTGCTATAAGAACCGCCTGTTTTCTCAAGTACATCTGGATCGCTTGCCAACGCGACAAGCGCCCGTCCGATATAATACGGCGTCTCGGATGCGATAAAGTTCGGATCCTTCTTCGCGCCTTCCTGCCAATTCGCTTCCGTCACTTCGAAATACTCCAGCATTTCTTCCGACCGCAGGAATCCTGGCGTTAACGATACGGCTGCGATGCCATGCGGCTTCAAATCCGCTGCCATCGCTTGCGCCAGATGGATGTTCGAGATTTTCGCCAAGCTGTAATAGAGATTGCCGCGGTAATCATAGTTCACCCCGTCCGTGATCTCGATGATCAATCCCTGCTTGCGCGGTATCATCAACTGCACCCCGTAATAACTGGTTACCATATGGGTTCGTACGGCACGTTCCTGCACGCGCAAGCCATTCTCTAGCGAATGCTCCCAGAAAGGCTTCGTCCAATCAATCAACGATTCGCCGCCCCAAATGTCATTGACGAGAATATCGAGACGTCCCTGTTCCTGCTTCACCCGTTCGAAGAGCGCAACCACTTCAGATTCCACCGTATGATCCACGCGGACCGGGAATGCCTTTCCGCCTCTCGCCTCGATCATCTCCGCCGTCTCATCGATCGTCTCACGACGTCCAATATCCGATAGACGACTCCGTACACTGCGTCCCGTCACATAGACTGTCGCGCCCGCTTCCCCTAGCGATACGGCGATCGCTCGTCCAGCGCCGCGGGTACCTCCTGCGACAACTGCTATTTTTCCAGCCAATGGTTTACTCATAAAGTTATCCACCTCTCGTATTTGCTTGTTACTTGTATTTAATGTATCATTCGAATCATGACATCTATTGTCATATATGATTTTATCGAAAGAGAGGGCTGTTCTACATGCGCGGTGACCGTCTATTATCGATTCTATTATGTCTTCAAAGCCATGGAAAAATGACCACATCCGAACTTGCTGCCAAGCTTGAGGTGTCTGAACGAACGATCCATCGGGATATGGAAGCCCTTAGCACGGCCGGGATTCCGGTCTATGCGGAACGCGGCTCAAGCGGCGGATGGGCGCTCATGGAAGGTTATCGGACCAATCTTACAGGACTGCACGCGGATGAGATGATGTCGCTATTGCTAGCTCGTCCTTCGGAAGCGCTGTCCGAATTAGGACTTCATAAAGAATACGATTCCGCGCTGCTCAAGCTGCTCGCTTCGCTGCCCCAAACCCTGCAAGACGACGCCTCCTTCGTTCGCGAACGCATTCATATTGACGGAGCCGGCTGGAATGCGGCAGGTCACAGCGCTGCTTGGCTGTCTCTAGTGCAAGAAGCCGTATGGGAGGCGAAGCAGCTTGTGATTCGCTATGCCTCCACCTCATCGCAGACTGAAGCATCAGAACGAACTATTGAGCCGCTTGGCCTCGTCGTCAAAGGCAACATATGGTATGTCGCCGCCCGCACACTTGAAGGGGATTATCGCACCTATCGGATCTCGCGGATTGAACATGCGAACAAGACCGAGCAGATCTTCGAGCGCCCCGTCAACTTCAATCTTGCCGCCTACTGGGATGCGTCCGTGCAGAGCTTCAAGACCAATCTCCCTCGATACGAAGCCGTCATTCAAGCGCACAACGCCATTCTTACCCGTATGGAGTTTGCGCGCTTTGCAACGGTTCTGGACCGAGAACCGCTAGACGGCAAAGTGCAGTGGAGCACCGCTCGCATCCAATTCGATACGCTTGAATCCGCAGCTTCCTACTTGCTGGGCTATGGACCGGAAGCCATCGTCGTTGCTCCGCAAGCGCTTCATGATCTTGTCGTGCAACAAGCAGAGGCGATCGTGAAGGCGTACCGCAATGCCGAGAACAACACAAAGGGCTGAACAGTCAATGCCGCTGTCCAGCCCCTTCGCCTAACCCCGTTATCGATTCGATGTGATCGAAATATCCGAATATCCGAGTGTTTTCAATTGTGCTTGCGTCAGGAAGACGCGGTCGTTCATAATTCTACTATTATCCGGCGTCAGTATGATTTGCCGTGAATCGACTTGAATCGTATAACGATATCTTGGTTTCGTTACTTGATCCTTCGGAGGCTCAAGCTTGACTTGCCAATGCAGCTTCTGCGCCAACTCGCGCATCGGAATCCATTGAATCCCCTGGCTGCTGAAGACATATGGAACCGGGGCCTCCTGCCCGCCAATATGGACCGTATGGAGAAAATCCTTGATGACCGCAACTGGACGAACAGGCAGCTTCCAGACGTCCAGATTCTCATCGAGCTTCGGTTGCTGTTCGTAATCTAGCTGCGACGCTGCGAATAGAAGCTTCCGCTCCTTCTCATCGACGAATGGACGGGATTTTTTCGTACCAAGGTCGTATACCAATTCTTGACGAGTGGGCTCATTCTTGACATAGACCATCTGGTTGCTCTTGATATCATAGACATATAATGTGCCTAACAAGACCTGCTCCCATTTCTTCGATGCGGGATCGTACGTCACAACCTCATTCTGGCGCTCTTGCTCATTGTATCGTTTCAGAATGATCTTATTGTCCGTCGTCCAGGCCGCCCTTGCATATCCGTAACTCTCATGCCATTCGACAATCTCGCCTGTCTTGGTATTACGCATCCAATAGACATAGCGTTTATCTCCAGGCGTACGGTAATGCGATTGCTCAACAAAAGCCCATTTGCCGCTAGGCGACAACATAAAATTCAGCCCTTCGCGAACGGTGTCATCTGTCCAATTATAGTAGGACGGCTGCTGCTCCATTTCGAAATTATACGATACCTGTACGTTCGGTTCGTCTTTGGGATTCCAGTGGCTTACCCAATCAAAGCCCTCTCCCCATCGGCTTAAACTGCCATCCGACTTGCGCTCCACAATAACATTCCAATATTCGTTCCCGTCATGCCCGCTTACATTATAATAGACCGACCCTGTTTTCTCATCAATCCATCCAACGTGTTGATAATCAATTTTCGGCGCGACATCCGGTCGATTTTCGACGACCATCCCTGATGGCGCACTCGACTCCGCCGCCGCATAACCAATGCTGCCGCCCATCAGCAGCATACAACTCATTGCCAATAGCGCGACCGCTCTCCTCTTCCCATACATGCTCACATACAACACTCCCCACAGCCATAGATTCATAGTTTATAGTTTGGAAATAAATGTATCGACCATCCTTTAGACGCCGACATGACAGAAAGGTTGCAAGCCTCCTTTAATCGGTATTGAAGACACGATCCGTTATCATTTTGCTGAAGATGTCCTGCGTATGTGGCGAAATCTGCGTCCGAACCGGTTCAAGCTGATCTTGGACCTCCTTGTTGCCGAAATCATAACGATTCGCTTGAAGCACCTTGGCGAAATGCGTTAATGTCTGGCCCAGCATCTCCGATGTCACGCCTTGAGCTGGCCTTTCTCTTTTCAGCAACGTCAAATAACGATCCAAATAATCGGCTTTGTCTTCAATACCGCCATCGAAAACATACGCGATTCGCCGCGATATCTTCTTCTCCCCCGTACTCGATGCCGTCGTAAACGGCGGGAGCCAGCCCTCATTCCGATACACGACCACAATCTCATAGCTTCCTGCGGTAATCCGCGGATCCGTGAAATCAATCAAGAACTGCCGTACACCCGGATTGACATAGATTTCTTTGAGCGGGATGCCATTCTCCTTCTCATTGCCCGTATAGGGCTCAGGCACAAGATATGCCCCGATTGTATCCCCTTTGAACTTCACGATCGCGGCATCATCCTTGGACACATAGAACTCTGTACTCTGGATAGCGATAGAAGGGAACCAGGCATTTTTAACAGATGGATATAGATAGAAAGCGATCATGAAGAGGAACATCATGATGACATATAGCCCGTAGCTTTTGCTGATATAAGGTTTGGTTGAAGTCACGCGAACAATGAAGTAGAACCCGATCAGTACAAGCGCGATGACCGCCGCCATGATGAGGTAGCTAATCGAGTGAAGCGATTGATTCCGCAAGACATTCGCCAATAAATAGATAAATAAGAACGGGAAGGTTAACGCGGACAACATACTAAGTCCGCAGTAATAGAGCACGATCGTAAAATATTTCTCGACCTTCGCCATCGTAATGCGAGAATCGGGAATAAAGTAAAACGCAAAATGAAAAAGATAGAGAAATATCGCGATAAAAACCGAGCAGACCATCCCTTTGATCATATACATTACGAAGTTCCACATCATGTTCAGATCGAGCTGATTATCGACAAAAATATCCCGTTCCAACGCGCTGGCTCGGTTGAATAGGTAGACCAGCGCCACAATAATTGCGCCGATGATAATCGTGTGCCTGATGTTCACCCGGTCGATCGTCGACAGTCCATCCTCCGCCAGTGCAGCTACACTCGGCTTCGAACGGTCTGACTTCTTCTTTCTGGGTGCCCACCTCCATCTCCATCGATGTGGTTTGTGCGATTTCACACGCGACAATTCGACTTCTGTCTCCATGGGTGTTCTCCTCTCTGTTTAAAATAGATATGGCTGCTCTGCTTCATCCTCTGGCGTCAATGCCTCGACTGGTGCAATGCATGCCGGGCTGTCGTTCTTAACACTCCCAACGGTGCTGGACACGGCATAACGCGTCATGGTCGATTCGGGGAATGGCTTCAGTAATGGCAACAGCTTGTCCGGATTCGTCTGATGGCGATCCAGCCAATAGGGTTCATCATCCTTGCGCAGAATGACGGGCATGCGATCGTGTACATCCGACACCAGGCTGTTCGGCGTTGTCGTAATAATCGAGAAGGTGCTGATCTTGGCGCCGTCCTCCGGGTTCACCCAGGTATCGAATAAGGCCGCCATGCTAAATATCCCCTCATCCTTCATCATGAACCGCATCGGCTGCTTCTTGCTGCCCACTGCCTTCCACTCGTAGAATGAATCGGCCGGGATGATGCAGCGTTTGCGATAGACAAGATTACGATACGAGGGCTTCTCTAACAGCGTCTCGGCTTTGGCATTGATCATGCCGCCGGCCTTCCGTTGATCCTTCGCCCAGTTCGGGACGAGTCCCCAGCGCAGCGGGCCTAGACGATTGCGTGTGCCATCGTTGACAATGGCAGGGACGCTCTGCATCGGAGCGACATTGTATCTCGGCAAATAAAAGGAGTTATCCGCTTCGTCGATATAGAATCGCACGAGCAGTTCTTCGAAGGTCATCGTAATGGTAAATCGTCCGCACATCGGTGGGAACCTCCTCCGTCATAGATTTCGTACCGGCAAATCGGTTATCATGAACATATACTTCCATCTTAGTGCAAGAATGAAAGGGGAACAAGGACATGTCTAGTACAGAAAAAATAAAATTAACCTCTTACTCTACAAAAGGCGGGTGCGGATGCAAAATCGGCCCTGCGGATTTATCACAAGTCATTCGTACGCTGCCGCCTGCGATCCCGAACCCGAATCTCCTCGTCGGCATTGATACGAGTGATGACGCAGGTGTCTATAAATTAACGGACGAGCTCGCGATCGTGCAGACCGTCGACTTCTTCACACCGATCGTTGATGATCCGTATGCCTTCGGCCAAATTGCAGCGGCGAATGCCATCAGCGATATTTATGCGATGGGCGGCAAACCGCTGACTGCGCTTAATATTGTAGCTTTTCCGATCCATACGCTGGACAAACAGGTCTTAGCAGACATTCTGCGCGGGGCGCAGGACAAAATGAACGAAGCCGGCGTGACGCTCGTTGGCGGACACTCGATCGACGACAAGGAGCCGAAGTTCGGTCTCGCCGTGACCGGTCTTGTCCACCCGGACAAAGTACGTGCCAATGCCGGAGCGAAGCCAGGGGACAAGCTGATCCTGACGAAACCGATCGGTGTCGGCATTCTCACCACGTCGATCAAGAAGGATCAACTAAGCGATGCGGAAGTCGAACGCGTCACGCGCGTCATGGCGACGTTGAACAAGACGGCTGCGGAGACGATGGAACCTTTCGACGTCCACGCTTGCACGGATGTAACTGGATTCGGCCTGATGGGGCACGGCCTCGAGATGGCGAAGGGCAGCGGCGTCGGCCTAATCATTGATGCCGCACGCGTTCCTATCTTGCCACGTGTTCGCGAGCTTGCTGAAGCCGGCTTCGTGCCGGGCGGAACAAAGAACAACTTCGTTCACGTCCAAGATGCCATTACCTTCCCAGCCGAGCTCGATCAGGTGGGACAATGGATCTTATGCGATGCCGTGACCTCCGGCGGTCTGTTGATTTCCGTCGCAGGAGAGCAGGCCGAAACCCTACTTCAACAACTGCAGCAAGCCGGCGTCGAAGCGAGCATCATCGGCGAGACGACCGATCAACATCCAGGACGCATCGTTGTGCGCTAAAAAGGGGTCCTCTCACGTGTTCCAAGATATTACGATCGAACAATTGCTAGCACGAAGAACAAAGGGGGAGCTGACGTTAATCGATGTCCGCTCGCCATCCGAATATCAAGAAAATACGATCCCAGGCAGCTTAAATATCCCGATCTTCGACGATGCCGAGCGCGCCGAGATCGGCACGATCTACAAACAAGTGAGCGTCGAAGCCGCCAAAGAGCGCGGGCTCGAGATCGTCTCCGCCAAGCTGCCGGCCTTCATCCGCACCTTCGCGCAAATCAAAGGTCCGAAGGTTGTCTTCTGCTGGCGCGGCGGCATGCGGAGCAAGACGTCCGCAACAGTCCTCGACCTGATGGGAATCAAAGCCTCGCGCCTCATTGGCGGTATTCGCACTTACCGTCAATGGGTCGTAAGTACGCTGGAAGAGCTGGAACTGCCTCCGGCCGCATATGTCATCAATGGCAACACAGGTTCGGGCAAGACGCTGATTCTGCGTCGTCTGATGGCCGAGGGCTATCCCGTCTTGGACCTGGAAGCGATGGCTGGTCATCGCGGCTCGATCTTTGGGCACATCGGACTGCGCGCGAACAATCAGAAGTCCTTTGAAGCGCTGCTCGTGGAGCAGGTACTCACGCTGCAGGATGCGCCATATGTTCTCATAGAGGGCGAGAGCAAGCGCATCGGCAAAGCCGTCCTGCCTGAGCCTGTCGTGCAAATGAAAGAAGCCGGTACACAGCTCTTCATCGAACTGCCGCTCGAAGAACGAGTACGACATATTCTCGAAGACTACCAGCCGATGCAGCACAAAGATGCGCTGATGCAGGCCTTCAAGCATATTAAGAATCGCATCCATACGCCCATTGCGAAGGAGATCGAAGCAAATCTGCTGATTGGACAATACGAGCGTGCGGTGAAGCTGCTGCTGGAGCATTATTATGATCCTCGCTATGCGCATGCGATGAGCCAATACGAAGGGGAGCAAATCGTGATCCAAGCGGGTACGATCGAGGAAGCGATCGAGGCTGTGAGAGCGCAGCTTCCTAAGAAGAATCAGCGATAGATGATTTACGAAAAGATAGCCCAGGGGGCTATCTTTTTTTCTTGAAAAGGGTATGGGTGATCCTTGTCGAATTACGTCTACATGACAATTTCAAGGAGTGAACCCATTTTGAGTAAACGGATCAAATTACAGCTATCCATGATGCTTGCATTCATGTTCAGCCTTGCCGCCATGCCTCTTACCTTTGCGGAGAGCTCCCTCATTCCGGACAAAAATCTGGAACAAGCAATTCGCATCGAGCTCAAGAAGCCGACTGGTGCAATTACGAAAAAAGATTTGGCGTCTCTGACGTCGCTCTATCCCGAAGATCCCGAGAAGAAAGTCGGCAGCTTATCAGGGCTCGAGCATGCCGTTAATATAGAGAGCCTCATGCTCCCGGGACTAGGTATTAAAGATATCAGCCCGCTGAAGGAACTACATAAAGTCACCTTTTTGGCGCTGAATGGCAATCAAATCAGCCAATTGGAACCGCTGCAAGGGTTACACCAATTAGAGCAGCTCATGATCGATGCGAATGAAATCGAGAAGCTCGATGCATTAGCAGGATTGACCAATTTGACGGACTTGTTAATCGGTCATAATCGGATTAAGGAGCTGTCGCCGATCCAATCGCTAACCAAACTGAGTTGGCTCATCGTCAGCGATAACCAGATCGAGTCGCTTGAACCGCTTAGAAATCATCCGAATATTGAACATCTATACATCGAGAACAATCAAATCCAAGACATTAGCGTCTTAACGACTCTACCAAAGCTGCAAGAGGTATCGCTGAGCAACAACCCTCTGGACGCTAATGCAGAGAAAGTTCTGACCGAACTTACCGCCAAAGGCGTGAAAGTGCTTGAGGATGCAGATGACCAATCTGATGAGCAATCGACACCGCCTTCTGAGCCAGACGGAATCACCGTTCTGTTGAATAACGAGCTAATGAAATTCCAAGCCCCGCCAATCCAAAAGAATGGTTCTGTGCTGGTTCCATTCCGATCGATTTTCGAAGCCTTGGGACTTAAAGTCGACTGGGATCCCAAGGCGCAAACCATCACGGGCAGTAAGGCCAATACGCTTATCAAGCTAAAAGTCGGGTCCGGCACGGCAGAAGTAAACGGGAAGCAGATGAAACTGACGGCAGCGCCATCGACGATTGGCGGCAGCACCTACGTTCCGTTACGTTTTATTGGCGAAGCTGTGGATGCCAAGGTGGACTGGCTGGAGATGGTTCAAAGCGCTGCGATTTATACGAAGCAGCCATTTGCGACCAAAGACAAGAAAATTCAAATCACAGCTTACCAAGACTGGAGTGACGTGACTTCTTCTATTGAGAATACAGGAGATCACCAGCTAGTCTTATTCTCCTCCGTGATGAGCACGATGGTTATTCAGCATTATAGCAAGAGCGATTTAGATATGAGCTTCGACGAATATGTTAGCTTCGCCAAAAAAGATCTCACAGATAAATATGGGATGAAAATGACGGAGCAATCCGTAAAAGTTGGGAAAATCGATGCGAAGCAGTTGAGCTACAGCTTAATCATCAAAAATAAAACCATTGAATATCGAATGATCCTTTTCGAGCAAAACAATGAATTCTATACCCTATTGCTAACGACTCCACCGCAGGTTAGCAAACAAGCCAACGCCGAGTTTAACGAAATTCTCGCGAGTATAAAAATTCCTTAGCAAAATGAATAACGCCCGTTCCCTTGCTCGAATTTCGAAGAGCGGGCGTTTCATTGTAAATCCCCCTTGCTATGCCAGTACAAGTGATATGGGAAGTGAAATAACTGCTTTGCAGTTATTTGGGGCGTGCGGCGCTACTTCGGGCGAAATAACTGCTTTTGGGCAGTTATTTGTGGCGCGCGGCGCCACTTCGAGCGATTTAACTGCTTTTGGGCAGTTATTTGCGGCGCTCGGTGCCACTTCGAACGATTTAACCGCCTTTTAGCAGTTATTTACGGCGCTTAGCGCTACTTCGATGCGAATTAACTGCTTTTTGGCAGTTATTTGCGGCGCTTAGCGCTACTTCGATGCGATTTAACTGCTTTTTGGCAGTTATTTGGGGCGCGCGGCGCTACTTCGATGCGAATTAACTGCTTTTTGGCAGTTATTTGTGATGCTCGGCGCCACTTCGGCCGATTTAACTGCTTTTTGGCAGTTATTTGCGCGCGCCTACCTATACCATCCCGCAAAAAAGAAAACCGTTCTTTCAACCTTCGGCCCCATAACGCGCCTCTGTCAAAAGAACGGTTCTATACACTCTATATCTCCGGAATCACTATCTCCACTTCCCGCTTCAATTGCGACGATCGCAAGATGCCATCCAGAATCGCTTGATTCCGCAGAATCTGCTCTCCTGGAATCGGCGCAGGCTCGCCGGCGCGTAAGGCACGGACGAAGTCCTTCACCTTCTCCTCGAACACATTCAGCTTATGCTCGATAATCGGAATGGCGCTCTCGGTATGATGGCCTTGGATATCATGGAACAGCGAGATCGAGCCGACGCTGCCATCCCATACCCCGCTCCATGGCCCTTTGCCGGCTGGCGTTACCTTCATACCCGCATCGGTACCGAGGAACATCGTCGCCCCAAGCGTATCCATATGCATCGCCCAAGAGGTCTTGAAGTTCAGCACCAAGTCGCCCTCGAAGCGCACGATCGCAACCCCGAAATCCTCCACATCGAACTTCGATGCTTCCCCGTGGTATTTCGGATTTGTCCCGAAATAATTCGACGTATATGCCGAGACGGTTAACGGCTTTGGATACCCGAGTGTGTTCAACGCCAAGTCAAGCGAATAGCAGCCGATGTCTGCCATCGCGCCTGCACCCGCGATCTCTTGTCGGATGAACGAGCCGCCCGGCATGCCGCGTCGACGTCCACCGCCGGTCTCCACGTAGTAAACTTTGCCCAACTGACCGGACTCGACCAGTTTTTTAATCGTGCTCATATTCGGGTCATAGCGCGGCTGGAATCCCACATTGAGCATGAAACCGGTCTTCTTCGCCACCTGGACCATGTCGATCGCTTCTTCGAGCGTAACCGACATCGGCTTCTCCACCATCACATGTTTACCCGCATTCAGCGCGTCGATCGTCGTCTGGTAATGTGCCACATTCGGTGTGCAGATACTTACGCCGTCCAAATCCAGCTCCAGCAGGCGAAGGTGGTCTTCATAAGCTGCGGCGCCCTGTAGCCCCCATCGCTGGATGAACTGCTCCGCACGGCCCGGCATAATGTCCGCCACCGCGACGACTTCAACATCTTCCATTCGTTTATAGGCCTCAACATGGCCGCCAGCAATACCGCCGCTTCCAATAATCCCAATCCGAATTGCTCTTCCCATGGCCATTTGTCACCTATCCTCTCGCATTCATTCTTCGATATAGCGATGGCGTCATCGCATACCGTTTACGGAATACCGTATGCAGGTAGCTTCCATTCGAGAAACCTTCCTTGAGCGCAATATCCTCAATCGGCATCGTCGTCTCGACCAACCGTCGACATACCGCGTTCAGTCGCACATCCTCCACAATCTCACTGAACGAACGTCCATCGCCTTGCTCCTTCAGAATACGCTGCAGCTGCCGTGAGCTGATGTGCAACTTATCTGCAACATCGCTCAGCACCAATTGGCCTGTCGAGTTCGTCTGAATATATTCTAGCGCCAACTGATAGCGATAAGCCTTCATATCCCGGAATGGCAGCTCGGCTTCATTCGGTTCAGAATAATAAGCGCGCACCGCACGCAGCAAGATTTGGACAATGCATTGCTTAATCGTCGTATATACCCCATTGTACCGCTGTGCCGTCGCCTGGTAGGCTTCTAGGAAGTATGGCATCGCCCTGTAAATATCCATCGTCGGCTTCAGAGGTAGCTGCCTCAGCTTCTCCACACAATCGCGCGCTTCATCCACTTCCCAAGGGTTGATGAGCGCATCTGCAAGCACAGACTCCTCATCTCGCTCAACAATATCCACATGAAGACATAACTCTTCCATCGACTCGCGAGAATCCGCCTCTTGATAATGCAGCACATCCGGACCGGTCAGATAGAACATGCCTTCGCGAAGGGTGTACGGCTCATCCACCAGGATGACACTCCCTTTACCGCGAGGGATGAAGTGAAATTCAAATTCCGCATGCTTATGGAACGACACGATCTTCCCTGGTGCAAAAGATGTGAGATGGAACCGGAGAACGCGAATTTCATAATTGCCCCATGTAATGCTCAAATCGAGCCTTTCTAGCGCATCTTGGCGATCTCGCATCACTTCATAAGGAAAACTGCTCATTCCATACACCTCTCATAACATAAGCTTAGTATAGCCCGATTTAGGCCTTCAGCTCATCCAATCGAATACTGCGCTGTTCACGCGCCGATTGATTCGCTGCCTCCATTAATTTCGTTAATTCCACCGCGATCGCGATGTTCTCGTCTGCTGTTGTATCGTTCTTAATATGGTTAATCCATTGCTCGAATGCGCTCTCACGTTTTGCAGGCAACGGCTGCTCTACCCATGCTTCAGATGCTTCTTTCCCAGGGTTCGATGTGCGCAGCAATAATTTCTCATCCGGCGTACCGAATAAGAGTGTGCCTTCCGTACCGTGCACTTCAATCGTAAATGGCGAGAAGTTATTGACGAATCCCGCTTCCACGATCCCCACAGCGCCTGAAGCCGTCGATAGTGTCGCCACCGCGTTATCTTCTACTTCTTTGCCTGTGATATAACCGAATTGTGCCTGTACGCCCACCGGCTGTTCCCCGAGGAATACCCGTGTCAAATACATCGGATGGCAGCCAAGGTCGATCAATGCCCCACCGAGACACTCCTTCAGACCATAGAAATGCTCAGGCAGCCAACCTGCCGTCGCACCATTGTGGGAAAGACGCACGCGAACGAGCGTTACTTTGCCGAGCAGCCCTTGATCCAAAATGTCGCGAATGGCAAGCGTATAGTTATCATTTAATCTTGGAAGAGACACGGTTAATTTGACGTTATTCTCTTTCACCGCGTTCAGAATATCATTGACTTCATGAAGAGTCGGAGCCAGAACTTTCTCGGTAAAAATATGCTTGCCCGCACGTGCAGCAGCTGTAATGACTTCATGGTGCATCGATGTCGGCGCATCCACAATCACGCCATCAATGTCTTCCCGTTGCAGCATTTCTGCAAGAGAACTATGGAACTGGGCACCTTGTTTGTCTGCTGCTTCTTGACCGCGCGCCGGGTTCTCGTCCCATACGGCAACGATCTCCGCTTCTGGATGCTCCTGTGCTTGCTTCGTGTAATCCCATGCGTGTACATGCCAATAACTAATTTTTCCGATTCTAATCATTCTTAAGCTCACCTCTGTATTTAATATTAGGACATCATGAACATAATCTATCATATCATTTCGGGATATTTCACTATGTTTACACGACAGATAATTCAAAATTCACGACATAAATTATATACGTCGCATTTTTATAGAGGGTTCCGATCGATGTGATGAATTTCATGGAAAAGACATTGGTCTTATGCCTGATTACCGTATATAATTGGTAATGTGTTCAATTTGAACGAGCTAAAGTTATTTAGGAGGCGTATACCATGTTCAGCAACATCGGAGCTAGCGGATTTATCATGATCATTATTCTAGCGCTTATTATATTCGGTCCCAGCAAATTACCCGAGCTTGGCCGCGCCGCAGGCAGAACGCTGCGCGAATTCAAAAATGCGACGAATGGTCTCATGTCCGACAATGAACCCGCGAAGAAGGAATCCTCTGCTGTGCAGCGATCCGAATCCGAAGAAAAAGACAAAAACGCGCAGCAATAAGCTGCGGTTAGGTGATAAGGATGCCCGAGAAACTACAAGCCGTCTTACAACATATCGGTGATCTGCGCAGAAGATTGGTGTGGATCATCGCAGTGCTTTTCCTAACGGCCATCATTGGCCTTTTTATTTCCCAACAATTGATCGCTTATCTCAAGAGTGTTCCGCCGGGATCGACGTTCGAATGGAACGCGTTCTCGCCGTGGGATGCCATTAAAGTCTATATGAATGTGACGATCGCATTCGCCTGCGTCATTACGCTGCCGTTCACTTTGTTTCAGATTTGGCGTTTCGTGAAGCCAGGACTGCGGAAGAAGGAGCAGAAGGCCACTTTGCGATACATCCCGTTCGTCTGTCTGATGCTGGTCGTCGGACTAGCCTTCGCCTACTTTGTTGTCTTTCCGATGGCATTTAAGTTCACGACCCGGATGACTGAGAATATGCACCTCATTCCAACGTATGGCGTATCGCAATATTTCGGCTTCATGTTCAGCTTAGTGATCCCTGTCGCTCTAGCATTCGAGTTGCCGGTCCTCGTCATGTTCCTGACGAAGCTGCGTATTCTGAATCCGAAGAAACTGCACAAGTTCAGAAGATATGCCTACTTCATCCTAGTCATCATCGCAACCATGATCTCGCCGCCGGAATTTATCTCGCATCTCATGGTTGCCGTCCCGCTGCTCGTCCTGTATGAGATTAGCGTCGGCATATCCAGCATCGTCTACCGCAAGCAGCTTATCGCCGATCAACAATTTGAAGCCGATGAAGATCGGCAGCACATCGCTTAGGAGGACATCGACACCATGATTACTGGCTTATACGAGGCCCACTTGCCGGTGCGCAGCTTGGCGGTCTCCATCCCATTCTATGAGCGGCTTGGATTAACCTTCGCCAGGTGGCAAGGAGAACACACTGCCTTTTTGTGGATTGAGCAAGGAAAGAGCTGGCTCGGCTTATGGGAGGGAGAGCAGGTCAACCTCCCTTACCATGCGTCTATCCGCCATATCGCCTTTACGACAACATACGAGCAGCTGCGGCATGCCGCGGATTGGCTCCGGTCAATGCAGATTGAGCCCGTCATCTTCCCGGGACAAGCAACAGGCGACCCCGTCGTTCGGCCAGATCAGGGGAATGCCTCAATTTATTTCGATGATCCTGACGGGAACAGCCTGGAGCTTATGGCGAACATCGAGGTTCCCGCTCCGCTGCGTCAGATGACGTCCCTATTAACCATCGAAGAATGGGAAGCGAAGCTCCGTACGATGTAGAACAAATGCATAACATAACCCCCAATCACGGTGAGGAACCTACAATTTGTATGGTGCTTCACCGTGATTTGCATGGTTTCCCCCTCAATCCGATCGTGATATGATAGTCTCGTCATTTTATATATTTTTCCAACAGAAATGGAGGAATTCGCAATGAGCAAGATCCACGCTGCACCTGCCGTTGTTCCGAGTTTAAGAGAATGGACAGGCGGGACAGGGCAATTCCAGTTCCATCACACGACGCGTATCGTTATCGATGGGAAAGACAGCGATGTGCTACGAGAACTTGCAAGCGCTTTACAGGATGAATTGAAACACGTGACCGGGCTTGAACTCACCGTTCAATCTGCGCCAGCCGCAGAGCAAGGCGACCTCTTACTGACCTTGAGCGATGAAGACGCAGCCCTTGGCGAAGAAGGGTATGTCCTCTCTGTGACAGAGCGCATCAGCATCCAAGCACCGGCAGCGGCGGGCATTTTCTATGGAACACGGACATTGCTGCAAATCCTGACGCTAGATACCGAGGGCCATGTTCATGTCCCGCAAGGCATTGTACGTGATTATCCGTCGTATCGCCGCCGCGGCATCATGCTCGATGTCGGTCGCCGATATTATTCGGTACAGTATCTCGAAGAGACGATTAAGCGTCTCGCATGGCATAAGTTGAACACGTTCCAGCTGCACTTCAGCGAATGGAACGGCTTCCGCTTGCAGAGTGAGACGTATCCGGGACTCGCATCGACCAAATCCTACAGCAGAGCAGATATCGATCATCTGCAGGCCGTTGCCAAGCGTTATCATGTCATGATCATTCCCGAGATTGAAATGCCGGGTCATTGCGCGATTCTGAATAAATATAATCCAGATTTGAAGTTCACTTGCCCTTCGATGGATATGGATACGACCGGCTGGAGTATCCCAGAATTTACGGTGGACTATACGAAGCCTGAGACACGGGAATGGCTGAAGAGGCTCGTCGATGAATTCATTCCTTGGTTCGATTCGCCTTACTTCCATATTGGTTCCGATGAGATTCAGACGGAGGAGTGCATGAAAGCTTCGCCGGTCCTCGTCGATTATCAACAGAAACAGAACCATCCGAAAGTCGGTGACAGCTTCATTGAATTTATTAATGAGATGAGCGAGCACGTGAAGCAGGCTGGCAAAATTCCGATGAACTGGAACGGTTTCGAAGACTATGATCCGAGCATTGCGCTGCATCCGGATAACGTCATTACGGTCTGGAGCGACGAAGGAAGCCCTTCGAAGCAAGCGATCGATTTCGCGCAGGAAGGTTATGCCGTCTATGCTTCGCCGGGCAATGTCCTCTATGTCACGCCGGGCAAGCAGCTCGTGCCGAACAACGCCTATGTGTACGAAGCTTGGGAACCGACAGCACATTCGAACGTCATCGGTTATTTCATGTCGATCTGGTCCGACTACTGGGATCAAGTCCAGACGCCGGACGGCCGTATTGGTTATGAGAGCGGACGCTCCTTCAAAGGTGAAGAAGTCGGCGACGGTGTCTATGTCATTCTAGAA
Source organism: Paenibacillus guangzhouensis (assembly GCF_009363075.1). NCBI lineage: Bacteria > Bacillati > Bacillota > Bacilli > Caryophanales > Paenibacillaceae > Paenibacillus > Paenibacillus guangzhouensis. The sequence goes on from NZ_CP045293.1 coordinate 4,508,950, forward strand.
TCCAATTTTGAAGAAGCATCACGAGGTCCAAGACAGATTCTGTCCGAGCGTATGTGGGGCGGTCCGCGGTCCGCGACGGTGGGTGCTTTCTTCGAGCGCGTGGAACGGATCGGGGATGAGCCTTCAGTTCGAGGATTTGCAGGGCAGCATAATGCATAACTAATCCCTGACTCAAGCTTGCTTCCTGATCACAAGAAGTTCATACTGTAAGGTAGATCAATTGGGAGCCTGCACAGGCTTGAACTTTTTCATAAAAAGGAGTAAATACGCATGCAACAAGAAACGTTGGATTTGTTCCGCAAATTAACAGAGTTCCCTGCCGCGTCCGGCTTTGAACGCGGGCTTCGCGCGCTTGTCAAAAAAGAAATCTCGAAATACACCGATGAAATCATTCATGATGCGCTCGGCGGCGTGTTCGGCGTTATGCGCGGGAACGAAGAGGGTCCTCGCGTCATGGTGACAGGGCATCTAGATGAAGTGGGATTCATGTCCACCCAAATCACGGATACAGGCATGATCAAATTCACGACGCTCGGCGGCTGGTGGGGACAAGTCATCCTTGCGCAGCAAGTGGATGTCATCACACCAAACGGTCCGATCCGCGGTGTTGTGGGGTCCATTCCGAAGCATCTCTTGGATGAAGCCACGGCGAACAAGCCGGTAGACCCGAAAGTGATGTACATTGATGTCGGTGCGGACAGCCGTGAAGAAGCCGAAGCAGCTGGCATTCGCCCAGGCCAACAAATCGTGCCGGTTTGCGAATTTACGCCGATGCTCAATCCGAAGAAGATTATGGCCAAAGCGTGGGATAACCGCTATGGCGTAGGTCTTGCGATTGAACTCATGAAGGAATTACATAACGAGAAAGTGCAATTGCCGAACATCTTATTCGCAGGGGCTACCGTGCAAGAAGAGGTTGGACTACGTGGTGCGCGTACAGCGGCAAATCTGATTCAACCTGATATTTTCTACGGACTCGATTGCAGCGCTGCGAATGATATGACAGGCGACCGCAATTCCTTCGGCCATTTGGGCAAAGGCGCTTTGCTTCGCATCTTCGATCCAACGATGATTACTCATCGCGGCCTAATCGAATTCGTGCAGGACATTGCAGATACACACAAAATCCCTTACCAATACTTCGTATCGCCAGGCGGCACGGATGCAGGCCAAATTCATATGAGCGGCATCGGCGTTCCTTCGACGATTATCGGCGTCGTGGGCCGTTACATCCATACGCCTGCTTCGATTGTGCACACCGACGACATCGATGCAGCCAAAGAACTGCTCATTCAGCTTGTGAAGCACACCGACCGCACAACATACAATACGATCGTGGAGAACAGCTAAACCCTGCTTCCTCTACATCAATAACAAAAAAAAGAAACCCCACAGCCTATCGCAAAGGTTCACAAGAACCGATGCCCAGTCTGTGGGGTTTTATTCGTAGAATCAAACGATCTAGGCCTTCCAGCTCTCGATTGGCAGCCAAATAACCCCGCAGGTCGCGCGTAAGGAATAAATCTTAGGCACGAACAACGGGGCATATGGGGCAAGACATAACACAAAATGGCTTACAATGTCACTGTAAAATACACACTAAGTCCGATCACCAACACAGACGAAATACTGCATAAAATCGTGTGCAGCCCCTCCATCCGATGCTTCACCGCATAGATCAACTGCCGAATCGCAAAAAGAACGCCAACGACATTCAAGACAATCACCAGCACCGTAAATACATTCATGAATGTCGACGAACCCGCCGCCATATCATGATGATGCATCGAGGCCATCGTACTCATCAGCATAGGGGCCGAGAGCCAATGCACTGTATGCAGTACAATAACAGCTAGTAGAGATAGGACTGAAGCTGCCGAATACTTCGACTGCACCCGCATGCGCAACATTCTCGATAACATGCTCACCACATCCTTCTTCCGTTGATGGCAGATGTTCGCGAGGAACTTCTCTTACTCATTATACGGGGGAAGCTTCAGAACATTCGCAATGATTCCGGCGTGCTGCTCGCAGCTGCTTCGTCTACGATCTGGACAAACGCAGACGGGTTTTGTCGAATACGTGCCCCAATCCGCTGTAATGTGGCAGGGGCGAACTGATGGAACATTTGATCCAGCGGCGAGATCGCAGCGAACATTAACTTATCATCTAACTCGTGGTGGGTGTCATGTTGTGAAGTGAATATCTTCTCTATCTCCTCGAGCAGCAGCAGCATGGTGTCTTCTTCGAAATACTGAACCGCCTTCTTCAGACTCGTCCAGAACATCGGCTGCGCAATAAAATACGCGCTCCACCAATAGAACTCGGCTTGGGATTCTATGGCATGATGATGATAAGAACAATACATAAATAACGCTTGTTGACCCGGGGTCAGCTCTCGATAGAACTGAACCTTGGCTACGACGCCGTCTCTGCCTATCGTTTCGTTCTCCCGCATCATCGCTTTGTAGGTCGTGATGATCGGCTTAAAACATACCCATACCAAGCCTTCATCCGTTGAGGAATGAAAGGCCTGGCGCTCCACTTGAAAGTCCATCTTTATACCCACTCCCTATGTATAAATATACAAGATATGGAAGTAGTCGGATAGGTGTTTCTTTTGATTTTATTGCATTTATGTTTGAAATTTCCAAATTTAATCGAATTCGACAAAATATTATAACAAAAATCGTTCCCCTATGAGATGACGCTCTGAGGGAACGATTCTGTATGCCGTTATACCAAATGGCACGCTACATAATGGTCATGGCCGACGTGACGAAAAGCTGGAGCTTCGGCCTTGCACTGCTCCGTCGCAAATGGGCATCGCGTATGGAACTTGCATCCTGACGGCGGATTCGCCGGGCTTGGAATATCCCCCTTCAACACAATGCGATCCCGCTTCAGCTTCGGAATCGGAATCGGTACCGCAGACAGCAGTGCCTTCGTGTAAGGATGCAAGGGATTACGGAACAATTCGTCCCGCGGCGCCGTTTCCATCATGGAGCCCAAATACATCACGCCAATCCGCGTGCATAAATGTTCGACGACACTTAAGTCATGCGAGATGAATAAATAGGTCAGTCCCTGCGATTCCTGCAATCCGCGGAACAAGTTAATGATTTGAGCTTGAATGGATACATCCAGCGCGGAGACCGGTTCATCGGCAATGATCAGGTCTGGATTCAGGACGAGCGCACGCGCGATCCCGATCCGCTGCCGTTGGCCGCCGGAGAATTCATGCGGGAACCGATCGTAATGGTACGAGGACAACCCGCAGGCCGCCAGCACCTCTTCGACGCGATCCCGAATCTCGCCCTTCTGCAATAGACCGTGATCGAGCAGCGCTTCACCAATGGCATCGCCTACGCGAACGCGCGGATTGAGCGAACTATATGGGTCTTGGAAAATGAGCTGCATTTGCGGACGAAGCTTCCGCAGCTCCTTCGGAGCCAGCGTATGAAGATCAATCCCCTTGAACAACACTTCACCCGATGTCTTGTCCGTCAAGCGCAGTATCGTACGTCCAACGGTGCTCTTCCCGCTGCCTGACTCGCCGACAAGACCGAAAGTCTCGCCTGCTCGGATCGACAAGCTAATATCATCGACAGCCTTCACATGGCCGATTGTACGATTGAACAACCCGCCTGTAATCGGGAAATATTTCTTTAGGTTTCTCACTTCAACGATCGGTTCAGACATGAACAGCCGCCTCCTCATATAACCAACAAGCCACCTTCTGGCGGTCTGCGATGTCTCTTAACTGCGGCTCTTTCGATTCACAGATCGCCATGCACTGGCCGCAGCGATCATGGAAATAACACGATTCCGTCAAAGTCAATGGATTCGGAACTTGTCCTGGAATGGAATACAACTGATCCTGCCGCTGATTAATAATCGGCTTCGACTTCAACAAACCTTGCGTATACGGATGTCTCGGGTTGTTGAATAGCTCGACGACTTCGCCTTCCTCGACGATTTTGCCGGAATACATCACGATCACATAATCCGCCATTTCCGCAACAACACCCAGATCATGCGTAATCAAGAGGATCGACATGTTCGAATGCGATTTAATATCCCGAAGCATATCCAGAATCTGCGCTTGGATCGTCACATCGAGCGCCGTCGTCGGCTCATCGGCGATGAGGAGCTTTGGATTGCAGGAGATCGCAATAGCGATCATGATCCGCTGCAGCATACCTCCGCTGAGCTCATGCGGATACGAATGGAAGATCTGCTCCGCACGCGAGATTCCGACCTGTTCAATCAGCTCGATCGCACGCTTGCGCGCCTCCTTCTTGCTCATCTTCAGATGCTCGATCAGCGGCTCCGTAATCTGTTGACCAATCGGGAGTACCGGATTCAGCGAGGACATAGGCTCCTGGAAGATCATCGCAATATCGTGTCCGCGAATCGTGCGCATCTCATTTTTGCTCATTTTCAGCAAATCTTCGCCTTCAAACCCGATCCGTCCGTTCACGACTTTCCCTGCAGGCCCTTCGATTAATCCCATAATGGACATAGCTGTCATACTCTTCCCGCAACCGGATTCGCCAACGATGCAGACAGTCTCTCCTTCACGCACGCGTAGGCTAATATCGTCAATCGCCTTTACCGTACCTTCCTCCGTGTAGAAATACGTACTTAAATGGTCGATTTCAAGTGTGTTCTTCATCCTCTTCACCTACTTCTTATGTTTGGGGTCCAGCACGTCCCGAAGCCCGTCACCGAATATATTAATGGCGATTACCGTTGAGAAAATCGCGAAGCCTGGCGGAATCCACAGCCACGGATGCTTCTCGAAGTCAATGATGCTATTCGCCGCATCAATCATATTCCCCCATGTTGCCGTAGGCGGCATGACCCCAAGTCCGAAGTAGCTCAGAACTGACTCCGATAGAATCGCTCCGCCGATATTCAGCGTTGCTACAACAATTAAGAGCGGGAAGAGATTCGGAAGCAAATGATGGAACAATTTCCGGCGGTCTCGAAGACCTAGAACAACAGCTGCTTGCATGAACTCGCGTTCACGAAGACTGAGCATCTGCCCCCGGACAAGTCTCGCAAGCCCCGGCCAGCCGACGAAGCTCAGCATCATCATGACGATATACATACGATAATCCGTCGGAATTTTCCACTCGGACAATAATGCCCCGAGAATGAACAAGATCGGCAGACTCGGAATCGAGAGCAGCAGATCTGCAATCCGCATGATGATTTGATCCACGATTCCCCGGTAGTATCCCGCGATCGCTCCGAGCAAGCTGCCAATAAATACCGATAACAGCATCGATGCTAAGCCGACAGTTAGTGAGATTCGACCCGCTTGGAGCAGACGTGTAAGCACATCGCGCCCTAGCATATCCGTCCCTAGCCAATGTTTGAGATTCGGTGCATTGTTCATCGCCGTCACGTTCACCTTGCCGTCCGTGTAAGGTGAGAAGAACGGTCCAATAAAGCACGCCACGAACATAAATACAATAAAAATAAAGCCCGATACCGCTAATTTATTCTTGAGCAGCTTCCGCATGGACTGCGTCCATAATGACGTACGAACAGCGGGGAGCTTGCTGCTACGACCTTTGACAACTTCACCTTGCACCATAGCCATTGGGCTCCTCCTCACAGTTTCACGCGCGGATCCGCGATGTTATATAGAATGTCGGATATAAGCGTACCGATGACCGTCAGAACGGCGATGAACATCGTAAACCCCATCAGCAGCGGATAATCTCTGGCGCCGAAGGATTGCATATACAGCTGTCCGATCCCCGGCCAATTGAATATTTTCTCAATGATAAGCGATCCCCCGAACAGCCCCGGCAGCTCGAAGCCGACGAGCGTAATTGCAGGCAGCAGCGCATTGCGCAGCGCGTGACGGAATAATACCTTCTTCTCCGTCATCCCTTTGGCACGGGCTGTGCGGATATAGTCCTGCTTGATGACATCAATCATATTACTGCGGAAATAGCGGGTTAACGATCCAACGCCAAGCAGTGTCATGACGATCACAGGCAGCGCCATATGGTTGATAACTTCCTTGATATACGCTAGCCCCGTCGCATTGCTGCCCGTTGTCATCATACCGCCCGGCGGCAGCCACTTCAGATCGACGGCAAGCGTCTTAATCAAAAATAACCCGATAAAGAAAGATGGAATCGACATCGCAGCGAAAATCCCGATCATCACAAGCGTATCGAACCATGAATATTGCCGATAAGCGGAGATGACCCCAATAATGACGGCGAGCAGCCACGTGAAAAATGTTGAAGTAATGGCGAGCAAAAACGAATTCCAAATATATTCATTGAATAGGGTCAAAACTGGCTTTTGCTGTGCAAGCGAATAGCCGAAATCCCCATGCAGTGCATTTTTCATCCAGAGCAGATAACGATCAATCAGCGGCTTGTTCAAGCCGTAAATCTCGCGAAGCTCCGCTTTCCGCTCCGCTGTCAGCTTCATGTTGCTGGATACGAAATCCCCAGGCGTCAAGGCATATAAGAAGAAAATCAACATCGATGCGCCGAGTAATATTAAGACCATATAGATCAGACGTTTGGTTAGATACGTGCTCATATTTGGCTCCTTAATAGTCCATCCCCTGTCTGCACGACAAGGGACGGAAGAGGTTGTATTATTTCAAAGTCCATTCCGGCAAACTCGCCGAGATGCCTTGCGATGGATTGATTTTGATATTCTCAATACGGCCGTTGTACGCCAGGATCAATTTACTGTAGCTCGTGAAGATGTACGGAGCGTCTTCATTGATGACTTGATACAACTCTTTATAGATCGCTTTGCGCTCCTCGATGTCAGTTGTTGCAAGTCCTTTCGTATAGAGCTCTTTGACCTTCGGATTGTCGTACCCCTTCACTTCACCATCGACGAAGGACATCACGCCTTCCGATGGGTCACCTAGAATCGATGTAGAGAAGGAGACAAGATCGTAATCCCCGCTCTCGAACTTCGCAATCTGTGCATTGAAGTCCGCGAATTGTTCTGCTTCAAGTTGAACACCGATCGCTGCATAGTTTTCTTTGGCCACGGCGATGAAAATATCCGTACCTTTCTTCTTGGAACCAATGAAGTGGATACTCAACTTCTTGCCGTCTTTCTCGCGGATACCGTCCGTTCCTTCCTTCCAGCCTGCTTCATCCAGCAATTGCTTTGCTTTCTCTGGATCATACTTGTACGGGTTGATACCTTCTTCGGTATAAGCCCATGAGCTCTGCTGCGTCGGGATGTTCGCGATGGTCGCGGCTCCTTGGTTCGAATCCACATAGATGGTCTGGCGGTCGAGACCATAGGTTAATGCTTGACGAACAAGCTTATCCTTGAGTGCTTCATGCTCCATATTGAATTGAAGATACCCATAGTTGCTCGCGGTATACGGCTCTAAGTTCAAGAAGCCCAGCTTTTGCAGACGGTCAATATTGTCCGTAGTCGCTTGGAAGCTGCCGTAGTCCTGCTCCCCTGTCTCAATGAATTGGAACGCGTCGCCTTCCGTTGTTTTGTAGATGAAATGTTCAGTCTTCGGCTTACCTGCATAGTAATTCTCATTCGCTACAAAGCGTACTTCCTGACCAGGAATAAATTTATCCAGCTTGTAAGGTCCATTGCCGAGCGGCTTCGCATGTAAGTTCTTGATGTAATCCAGTTGGCCGAACTTGTAGTCTTTGCCGTAATAAGCTTTGGACAAGACATCTGTTCCAAGCACGGTAAGCGCCGTTGCATTGACCTTCTCGAGCGTGACCGAAATGGTAAGTGGGTCGATAATCTTGATCCCTTCGATCGAAGAGGCTTTGCCTTCTTTGTACGCTTTGCCGCCCTTAATATTCGTCGATAGGATATCGTATTGGCCGTCATAGGCTTTGTCGTGCAGAATCGTCCAAGTGAATGCCACATCATCCGCCGTAAGCGGCGATCCGTCGCTAAATTTCAAATCTTTGCGAAGGTGATATGTATACGTTAATTGATCGTCCGAGATGTCCCATTTCTCTGCAAGGCCAGGGATCGGAAGACCTTTCTCATCGACTTTGACGAGCGAGGAGTAGAGGACCGAAGAGACGTTGCCGTCATAGCCGCTCTGATGGAAAAATGGCGTGAATGCTCCGCTCGGATCCGTTAAACCGACGATAATCGTATCCGTACGTTTCTTCGCATTCTCAGGAAGCTTCGCTAGATCTGTCGCTTTGACCAAACTCGTAATGCCGCCGGCTGCCGGTGTTGGAGTCTGTTCGGAAGTTGTCGCTCCCGCTTCGGTCTTGCCGCTGTCCGCCGCAGGCGTCGAAGCAGGTGAAGAGCAAGCCGACAGTAAGAGTGCCCCGCTAATGATAACCGTTAGTACTGAAAATAAACCCTTTCTCATAACATGTCTCCCCGTTTCCAATAAATTGAATTACACATTAAATTCCGACCCGAAAGGTATGAATTAGGTTTGATTGGTTTTATTATAAGAATCAAAACGTGTTCTGTAAAGAGAGAACCCAAAAAAAGTTTTGTATAAAAAGAATATGTATTAAAGATCTCAATCAGAAGAACAGAAGTGAGTCTTCAACTAAACAAAAAAAAAACGCCTCCGGCGTCCTGACAAGGACGGGAAGCGTCTAAGTGAAACATCATGGCGTGCTCTATTCAGAAAAGTTAGCAAGGCAGGCTGTGCTATCTTATTGCGATATCGTTGCGATATAGCGATACAAAATCTCGTCAATTTGCCTAATCGCCTTAAGCCGAAGACTATAGTGCGTCGTAACCTCACCTTCAATATGGGCATGGATGAATCCAGCACTGCGCAGCTTGCCAATATGATCGTGGGTAATTCCTTTGGAAATTTTCAGATGACGAACAATTTCGGTAAACGGCTGCGGTCCATTGTGCAAATAGCGTAAAATCTTCATGCGGCTCTTCTCGCCAATGGTTCGAAGAATCCGATAATGGTGCGGAGAGAGCTCACCCGGCTCATCCACGTACACCCTCGCCGCATAGTGGCAAAGCGTTACTTTGCCAAAGTGCCAAATGACATTCAATGGTTGAAAATGATATTGCGGGACAAGTATCAATTCTTCAAGACCCGGGATGGGGGTGAACAGCATGCCGTTCGTCGTATCGTCAACGAAATCCTCCGGCGACAGCTGCGTCAACATCTCCGTCCGTCTTGTCGCTTCTGCATGGAGCAACTGAATAATCTCGGGGTCCAGCTGACGGAAATACTCTTCGTTCCATGCGGTCAACAGCTGAACGGCATGCGTACGGAATGCCTCCATCTGAGCTGGGAATTCATTGCCATATTGCGACAGCAGTTCGTAGAGTTCGCCTACGGAATGCCCCTCAATCCACGCCACGAGCTCTTCCGGAGACGTCGAATCCGGACAGACGAGGGCCAGCAAATAGATAAATCTCCAATCGCCATTCACCTCGGTATTACCCAGCATATCTCGGAGTTCAGGCGATAATCGCTCCTGCGTCGTCTCCACCCAATCCATCGATAAATCGATTTTCTTATAGGACTTGCGGCATAAATAAGTATGCAGACTGCTAATAAATTCATGCAAAGGCGTAAAACTTACGCGCAAGCGATAATCCAATGCCACACCCCTCCGCTCCTTTCCAATCCCCCATGTGTATAGGTATTTTTATCTTCTAAATGTATAGAAAAGTGTATATTTAATCAAGCGGTTCTGTATCGTACCTCGTCCCCCTTCATTCGCCGCTTGCAATTATTCATCAGATTTTGTATAGTGATTCACAATAAATAAATTCATTTTCGTTGATCGGGAGAGTAATTCATGTGATGCGTCCAAGCGAGCCGGGGCAGTGGGAGCCGGTACGACAGCATGGGTGAACCGGACCCGGGAGAAAATCTTCCGAACAAGCGCGCTGCAGCCGTTCACAGTAGGGAGATTCGGCGCCGTCCGTTATCGGTTAGAGGGGTTAGACATGACTTGTCTAACAACAAGAGTGGTACCGCGAAGCAACAGCCTTCGTCTCTTCATTGAGACGGGGGCTTTTTCTATGTCTAGGGAGGAATTTCGTATGAGATTACAAACTTTCATCATCACACATATCGAGCAAGCCATCACACGTCTGTATCAGCTGTCTCTCAATTCCGAAGAAGGAGGCAAACCGCAAGCTGCCGTTCGGATCGAGCAGCCTTCTCATATGGAACACGGCGATTATTCCACGAATATCGCGATGCAACTCGCCAAAGTGCTGCGCAAATCGCCGATGATCTTGGCTTCGGAGATTGCTGCTCAGCTCGAGCAGGAAGGTAAGCTGGAACAGCTCGTCGAGAAAATCGAGGTCGCGCCGCCAGGATTCATCAACCTCTTCATCGATTGGAGCGTGTGGGCGAGTCGGGACTGGCAGTTGGAGCAACGCAGGGCACAAAAGGCGATTGTCGAGCATACGTCGATCAATCCGAACAAATCAGCCCATATCGGGCATTTGCGCAATGCCTGCATAGGCGACAGTATCGTCCGTCTGCTTAACCGCGCGGGCGTGCAAGTCGAGGTACACAATTACATCGATGACCTCGGCAATCAGCTCGCCGATACGGTCGTCGGGATGCTGCATACGCCGCTGAAGAACGAGCATGCGCGATTCGGGGATTTCTGCTGGGATGTCTATTCCTCGCTGCACCGCGAATACAAGGTTCGCCCTGACTTAGAACAAGAGCGTTCCACCGTCCTTCACGCTTTGGAGGAAGGCCATAATAATACCGCTTGGATGGGTATGCTGGTAGCTGAGCGCATTGTGCGTGAGCAGCTGGAGGAGATGGAGCAGTTCGGCATCGGTTATCACCTACTCGTCTGGGAGAGCAATATTGTACGGGAGGGCTTCTGGGATGCGGCCTTTCAACTGCTGCAGCAGACACCGCAATTCAAGCAGGAGACGGCTGGCAAGCTAGCGGGATGCTGGGTGTTGAAGCAAGGGGATACGAATCATGAGGCACAGGGGGACGCGGATCAGCTCGAAGGGGATCATGAGCATCAGCTGGATAAGGTGCTAGTACGGTCGAACGGCATCTTGACCTATACGGCCAAAGATATTGCCTACCATCTCTGGAAGTTCGGCTTGCTGGGCAAAGATTTCGGTTACAAGCGGTTCGCGGACGGACTCTATACGACCACAGCCGCCAGCCTTGGCGCCCCTGTGGCCGACGCGTTTGGGCATGCCGATACCGTGATCAACGTCATCGATGCTCGCCAAGCGTATCCGCAGATGATGGTGAAGCAGGCGCTGGAGGTACTCGGCTTCCAAGACCAAGCAGATCAGCTCCGTCACATCAGCTATGGCGTCGTCTCGCTTAGTCCACGTTCGGCGGCGGACCTCGGCATCGATACGTCGGACGGCAAGAGTGCCTACGCCATGTCCGGCCGCCAAGGCATCGGCATCAAAATCTCGCGACTGCTCGATCTGATGGAGCAAGTGATCGCAGACAACCGGTCGAACCCGGACGGCTTGTCCAGCCGGTTGATCGCCGCCGCTTCGATCCGCTACTATCTGCTGCGGTTCAATCTGCAGACCGAAGTCGTCTTCGACCTGCAGCAGGCGACCGAAATCTCAGGCAATACCGGGGTCTACCTGTTGTATGCCTACGCGAGAGCCAGTACGCTCATGCATCGCGCTTCGGCAGAGCATGGCATCACGCCGCAGCTTCCTGCAGCGTTCCCTGACCTGCACCGCGCAGAATATGCGCTGCTCAGACAGCTCGCGTTATGGCCGGATACACTGCATGCCGCTGTGGAGGAATTATCGCCGAGCCTCATCTGCACGTACGCCCATGAGCTTGCGACGCTATTCAACAACTTCTACGGCGCCTGCCCGATTCTGAAGGGCGACGACGCTTCGAAGGCGTTCCGAGTCTGGTTGACTTCGAGGTTCCACGAGACGCTTGGCGACGCACTAAATACGCTCGGGCTGCCGACGCCAGAGCGTATGTGATCAAGGGGAATGATTTCTGTCGTGACTGGAAATCGCGGCGGATGGATCCTGGATCGTAAATCGTGGGCCATAGATCGCAAATCATGGTTCGCGGGTTAGACCCACTCTCCGTCTTCCGGAATCCGCACGTTGTAAGACTTCCCTGATGCGTCGAGGGCATCGCGTAGCTTGTCACGTGTCACATGGCAGTGATTGATCGCGTCCATGTGCACGGCAACGACCTGCGTATACGGGGCGTGCTCGCACACGGCGATGACATCCGCTGCATCCATCGTGATTGGATCGCCCATCACGAACTGAGCGCCGCCGGCGTTCACGACCGTGACATCGGGATGATACGCATCCAGCGCTTGCACGACATCGTCGCACCAGATTGTATCGCCTGCAATATATAACGTTGGTTCATTCGCCGCTTGCAGGACGAAGCCGGATACTTGGCCCATCCATTGTCCGATTTCCCCGGTACCATGTTGACCCTGGGTACGGTGAATCGTGATCCCATTGGTTGAGATCGTTGATTCAATGGACGTGACATCCGTGAAGCCATGCCCATGAAGCTGCTCCTCGTTGCCCGGCTGGCATACCACCGGAGTTGTCTTCGGTAGACGCGCAATCGCTGCTTCGTCGAAATGGTCCTGATGCAGATGCGAGACGAGCATCAAGTCCGGTTGAGCCCATACGGCTGCGTCTGCTGGCAGCGGTACGAGCGGATTTCTACGGTCATTATTGGAGTTGATAATCGGCGGATTCGCTTCCGCATCACTAAACATCGGATCTACCAGGATCTTGACGCCTGCATATTCCAGCCATAATGTCGCGTTTCTGATTAATTGGATTTTCATTCTTACAACCTCCTTATCTTCCTGTTACAATGATACACAGAGTCACGGACCGCAGGGAATAATCAGGTGAAAGCAATCAACGTGTTTTCCTTTCACAATGTAAGCATTTCGGTACAGCATGGGGTCCCATTAGGCTGCTAAGGAGGTTTCGCACATGAATGATGTTACGATCGACGCGGTGGATTTGGACATATTGCAATTATTAATCGAGGATGCGAACCGGTCGCACAAAGAAATCGGCCAGAGCGTCCACCTTACCGGGCAAGCGGTCGGTGCGCGCGTGCGCAAGCTGCAGGATATCGGCGTCATCGAAGGCTATACGGTAAGATGGAACCCGGAGAAGCTCGGCCAAGCCGTGCAAGCGCTCGTCACCGTGTTCCTCACCTCGCATACGGCGCATCAACGCTTCCGCGCCTTCGTCGACAGCTCTGACGAGATCGTCGAGGCTCATCGCGTTAGCGGCGAAGGCTGCTATTGGATGCGCATCCGCGTTGGCTCGCCTTCTGCGCTAAGCGCATTTCTCGAACAGCTGCTGGAATTCGCGAATTATAAGGTCAGTCTGACGATTGATCAGGTGAAATAGGAAAAGGGAGAACGCACCCGTGATTGGGCGGCGCTCTCCCTTTTTTGTTGTGCTAAATAAAGGCTGAAGCCGAAGCGATATTGTAGTACTGCTCGTGACTTAGCCTTGTGGCACATCGGGGCATCAGGTCATAGAGGCGTGGGACATATTAGTCGTTCTACGTGATCACGGCATGGCAGCGTGGCTATCCTGGATCATTGCAGGAACTTGACACGAAAATACCACGGGATGCGGGCTATGTTGGATTTTTACAGTAACTTTAGACATACGAGGCTGATCATGCAGCAAAACTCGCTTCTACCCTGCAAATATCCACTATAGCTCGCAAAACATAGAAAAGAAGACCGCTATGCTGGATGAAATCCAGTATAACGGTCTTCTACGTCATGACTGTAGGTTGGGTAGTAACTTATATCCTCACTCGTGCAAGACGATACGAAGCATCGTATCCAGTGATCCGCATCGCGCGCCCCCGCCCTTGAATCGCGTCATGCGAGCACGCGCGGATGGTACAATTCCGGCTGGAGGCATCTTGGCGGCCTGATCTATCGATCTGGCGGTAGCGTTCCTCCGGTGCGGCAGCCAAGACGACGGCCTGATGGGATAAACTGTATTAAAGCAGTTCATAGTCATCGTGATGCGACCGGACGAGCAAATAACTGTTTTTTTGCAGTTAATTTAGCGGAAACATGACTTGCCGAGCAAAATAACTGCTTTTTTGCAGTTAATTTAGACGCTAGTGTGACCGATCGAGTGAATTAACTGCTTTTTTGCAGTTAATCGAAGCCGACTCGCGCCCAACCGAGCTAATTAACTGCTTTTTTGCAGTTAATTTAGTCGGAACGCGGCCTATCGAGCGGAATAACTGCTTTTTTGCAGTTAATTTAGATGCTAGCGTGGCCGATCGAGTGAATTAACTGCATTTTTGCAGTTATTGTAGTCGGAACGCAACCGATCCAGCGAATTAACTGCAAAAACGCAATGAGCCGCCCAACGTTCTTCGCAGAACGTTGGGCGGCTCTATATCTCAGCTTATACCAAACGCCAATCCATTACGCACGCGCCGGCTTCACGCCAATCGTCACGATCTCGCATGGCCCAAGCGGCAGCGTTACGCCGTCCGTTGCATCGCTTGCGAACGGCTCCGCAGGCTGCTCCAAGATCGTCGTCTTGTACAGCTGCGCCGTCCCAATCGACGCCTGCAGCGCCATATCAACCGGCTGCTCGCTCATGTTGTACCAACGCAGCATCATATCGCCCGTCTCCGGATTCATCTTCAAGGAGGAGAATGCCGCAGCCGGTGATTCCCAGCTGAACGGTGCGCATACCGCGCTCACGCGCCCCGCTTGCACGCCCGTCTGGCAAGCCGTCCAAGGCACTTGGAACTGATATGCTTCCGCATAGGCGCCAGATGCGATGCCGTCACCGTCATGTGGGATGACTTCCATGCGCACCGTATGTTCGCCAATGCACTGCGCTTCCGGCGTCGGGAAGTAGCCCCAGTCGCCGAGTTCGCCAACGCTGCGAAGCAGCGTCACGGCAATCGTATTGCGTCCATCGCGGAGTACTTCGTATTCGTTCAATCCGAAGTTCGCTACCGTCAGACCTGCTCCCGCTTCGCTCACGTCGACGAAAGCTTGCTGGTGCTGCGCATTGCTCGGGTTCGTCCACTCCGGTGCAGGCTCGATCGAACGCTTCGCAATCTCGAACATCGAGTCAACGTCATGCACGCTCGCCGTTACGTTCGTCGGGAACAAAGCGCGAAGACGATGATCCTTCGCTTGATTGTTATACGACGTCTCGATCTGTAAGCCACGACCGTGACGATCCAGCGTCAGCACTGTACGAATAGTGAATGGCACCATTTTCGTCGAACGCTGCGCCTTGCGCACGGACCAGCCAACCAACTCGCGCTGCTCGATCTCGAGCAGTTCCTCGGCCGATGCCGGGATTTCCCAAGCATGGACGATCTCGAACGAAGCGCGGTACGCGGAATCCTCCAGCACGCGAATCTGCGCAGGAAGTCCTCTCGTCGTTAACGCTTGTTCGCCATCCGGCTGCTTGTACATATATTCATTGCCGATATCGCCCGTACTCTCATACACGCCAAGATCAGTAAATACGCGTCCTGTCCGCTTATCCGTAAGCGCGAAGGAGCCGTCTCCCGTGATCTCAACTTGCAGCAGATGATTCGCCATGCTGCGTTCACCCGTTACAAGCGAACTCAATTGCGACGCCTCTTCATCGCGTTTCACCCACGCATACGTCTTAAGCCCCATCGCAGGAATGCCCTCAGCTTCGAACGTCAATCGAACTTTACGCGTCAAGAATGGTTGACGGAATTTATCGTTCGGCAGATCATAGTCGAAGACCACACCCAGATCCTCTACCGTACAAGGAATCGCGTTGCCTTCCGTGTCCACGAGCACGCGTCCTGCTAAACTCACGGCTTTCATGCGTTCCGTTCTCTCCTTCGCGGACAGCACATCGCGTTCATAGATCTTCGCCACTTCCAGCTCGACCGACACGACACCCGTGCGGCTCCAACCTGTTGTATTGAACACGACCAGCGGCAGCGGCTCTTCGCCATGTGCGCTGAAGCCCGTTGTATCAATAGCGTCCGCAATCGTGCGTGCGCTGGCATCTACGATCGATTCCGCGACATGACGGCTCTTATCGAAGCGCGTCACCATCTCGCGATGCACCTCGTCCACGCTGCATCCGCAGATGCTGTCATGCGGATGGTTCTGCATGAGCGTCTTCCATGCATACGTGAGCAGATCATGCGGATAAGGACGGCCGAGCAGATCCGCGAACGTCGCGAGCGGCTCCGCCACTTTTTCCAATAGCATCTGTCCTGTCTGGTTCATCTGCTTCAAGTAGACGCGTGCGGACGCCGTATTCACGAGTGTGCCCCATCCATCCGTCCGCTGGCTGCGCAGCTCGCCGCGCACTGAAGATAGTTCCTTCTCCATCGCACCTTCGACCGCTGCGAGATAATCGATGAAATTCGAATGAACGAATTCCGTATCCGGATAGAGCTCCTTCGCCACACGAATCGCTTCCGGCACATCCAGCTGAATCGGTTGATGATCGCAGCCGTTCATGAAGAGCAGTTCCCGCGTCGATGCATATTTCTCCGCATCCGCAAGTTTGCGATCCCAGAATTTCTTTGCTTCTTCTTTATCCGTCGGCACTTCGTTCCCGTTCGAATACCAGTTCGCGAACAGAATTCCGAGCACCTTCGAACCATCCGGTCCTTCCCACGTCAGCTCGGAGAACGAGGACTCATAACCCCCGTCCGATACCGTATTGTTGAAGCCTGTCGGCTTCACACCGCGGCCGAAGAATGCGTTCGTAATGCCAGATTGCTGCATTAACTGCGGCGTCTGTCCGACAAGACCGAACGTATCGGGGAAATAACCGATTTTGGCAGGTTCGCCGAACCGCTTCGAGTCCTCATGGCCGACCTGCATATTGCGTACGTTCGCTTCGCCGCTCGTCAGGAACGCATCCTGAAGAATGTACCAAGGGCCGATAATAATTCGGCCTTCTTGGATGTATTTTGTCAGACGCTCGCGCTGTCCGGGACGAACCTGTAAATAGTCTTCGAGGATAATCGTCTGCCCGTCGAAGCAGAAGCTCTTGAACTCCGGATCTTGATCCAGCTTGTCGAGCAGTGCGTCTACCAGTTCAACAAGGCGTACATGATGCTTCTCGTAAGGGAGATACCATTCCCGATCCCAGTGCGTATGCGAAATAATATGTGCTGTTCTACGTTGTTCCATCGCTTATTCTCTTCCTTTCACTTCAATGTTCACTTCTTGCGGACGATAAGTCGATACGAGCTGGCCTGCTTGATCCGTTGCGAATAGAATCGAGCGCTCCGCAGGGAGTGTGAATCGATAGGTCATGCCCGATACCGGATCCTTGATCTCCACTGGCGCATCCCATGCATATTCGGATACGAAAATATACACGTTGCCGTTCTTGAACGCCAGCTTCTGGCCATATACCCCTGGCAGTTCGCTACCTGTAAGCCAATCCATGACTGGGCTCACGCCTGCTTGACCCGCTGCATAGCGGTACAACGCTTCAATGACTTCATCCCGTTCATTGAGCTCGACGGCAAGCGGACTCCATATAATCCGTCCTTGGCCAACCATCACTTCCACGATTGCATCCCCATCCGATGCCTGCTGCACTGCAGGCACTTCCTTCGCCAGCTGCGCAATGCGGCGTTGACCGAAGGATACCCGGTAACGCTTGTCGCCGATCAACAGCATCTCTTCCCGGCGTACATTGCCAAGCTTCCGCTCGCCAAAAACGTCGTTCAAGCGGTTCGATGTCTGCCAGTAGGCTCCGATGCCGACCGGACCGGTGATGAGCAAGGTTGCGCCCGTCTCCTTTACGATCTCGACAAGCTGTTCCATCGCCTTATCGTCGATGTTATGCGCGCTCGGCAGAACGATCAGCTTCGCCGGATTGACGCGCAAATCTTCGAGGTGGTATTCCGACGTACCGCGGAACGGCCATTTCAGGCTGTAATTCATGACGCGCGTAATACGCGTCGTTGCGTCGAATGCAAACTTCCGATTCGAGAAATCATTCGAATACGGGAATATCACCGCGATATCTTCCAGCTTCCGATCTTCGAACAGGTCGCGGTTCTCGTTCATGAACTGACCGAAATCATAAGATACGTCCGCCTCCGGCTTCTCTGTCCCATCAGCGCGCAATGCGCCGATATGCGATTCATTCGCGTTATCCATATAGAAGTTCGTATTCCAAATCCATTGAATCGCGCCGGCGCCACCTGTGGAGAAGGCATACGCATATTTGCGTTCCAAAATGCTACGCAGTTCGAACTCCGAACGCTTCGCGCGTCCATCCGGCGTCTCGACGTACATAATGCCCGTCTCTTGAATCATGTTCGGTTTATTCGCCGTCTTCGCGAAGATGCCGTCCCACACCAATTGATCATTCAACCACCAAGAATGGACCGTCGTATAATCGACCGCTTCTTCATAGAAGAATGGCGATGGACGCTGCGCTCCGAGCGCTTCATCCTGACCAACGGTGACCAAATGATTCGGAACGATGTCCTTGATCGTATCCGTGAGCTCCTTCGCCCAGCGGTTATGCATATCCATCGAGAATAAGCAGTAATCGAGCCAACGCGTTCCTTTTTTCCCTTGGTGCATGTTCTGCACGTCGAAGTTAATCTCTTCTTCTTCCGGCGGCAGAATGACATCGAAGCTCGGCAATTGTACCGGCGACATGTTCCAGCGCTCCTGCAAGAGTTCAATTGAACCATGGCGTTCTTGCAGCCAGGTACGGTATGCCTCACGCTCATAAGGATCATGTGCGGAACGAGGACCCGCAGAGAAAATTTTCTCCGGTGCGAACATGGAAGGTTCGTTGATTAAATCCCAGTCGACATTCACCGTATCCCGATGACGGCTTACGATGGCGCGAATGAAACGCTTCTGCGCCTCGACGCTCTGTGGATCGAGGTACGGATTCACACCTTCCCACGTCTCCGGCGTGAAGGAGAAGAACGTGAAGGTCAGCTGCAGATCATGACGCTTCGCCGTCAAGATAAACGCATCGATGGCACGGAGCACTTCCTCCGAAGCATGGCCGTCTACTTGCATAATGTTCCGGTACGCCGTCCATACGCCTGTACGAATCCAATTGATGCCGGCTTTCTTCATCTGAGCCATATCGCGATCCCACACATCCACATTCGGCAAGAACAAAAATTTACGTGCGACATCCGACGTCATGTAGGTCATCCCGACAACCGGGAGCGGACGTCCATCCTTCACGAAATAATCGCGGTTCGCAGAGACCGGTTCGCCCTCGCGAAGCAACGCCGCGTCATGTCCCCAGAATCCTTGGCGGAGGACACGCACTTCACCGCTAGCCGAAGTCGCTGTAGCGCAAAGTTGATATAAGCCGCTGCGAATCTCGATTGGCACCGGAATACGTACGTACTGCTGTTCACAACGAGCTTCCGCTTCCACGCAGTGCGTCCAACAAGGCGCTTCTTCATCTTGGTGCGTTAAGGTAAGATCAAATGTCCATCCTTCGACAGCCTCAGCATTGCGCTGCAAGTTCTGCGTCTGAAGCGTAAGGAGCGGACGCTCTCCCGCTTCATAATTGGCATAGTTCGGCTTGATTGAAATTTCCGTCAGACCTTTACCGCAAAATGCTGCCAGCTTCGCCAGCACATCCGCACCGCCTTGTGCCCAGAAAGACGCATGAAGCGGCGCATGCACGAATACCCAGCGCGATCCGACGAAAGTTCCTCGCGAGTTCTCCCATAACACAACTGGCGCGCTAAGCTCCCGGTCCTCTGCACTTTTGCCGATCAACAGCGGCGTAATCTGCGTGCTCATCGTACCTGCCGAACCCATCTGCAGTGGCAAATCCGCATTCTTCGTCGTATGTGGAACAAGGTTCCACGAATCCTCAACCGGGAACAATCCCGCATAATCTGCGAGCAACGGATATGCCGCCGAAGCCTCGACGCGCACCACTTTATCCGCACTCACTTGCAATGCTTCATGAATATAGAGCTCTTGATGGTAACCCGTCTGCTCGGCTTCCACAATCCACTTGCCGTTCTCTTCGCGCACCGGGTGTTTGAAAGGCGCCCCGCCGACACTAAGAAGTCCGCCGCCATTTTTTAAATATTGAATGATACCGTTCCAAGCGGCTTTTGGAAAATACGGCGCGTGCATGTTCACGAAACAGCCGCCTTCCGCGCCTTGTAGTGCCGCAGCAAGACCTTCAGCCCCTACGACGGTTCCGAATTTAGCTAATGCTTCTACTGAAATGCCTTCGGCATGGATGTTAGGAAATGATGGATCAAAGAAAAAAATAGCTTTTGTACTCAAAACAATCCCTCTTTCATTGCGATTTCGATGTGTTCGGGCTTCCATTCCCCTGTGCTGCCTGACTTTGAAGCATATTTAACGTACGCATCGCTCAGCGCGAAATCCCGCGATGCGGATGGCGATGTCATCCCCAATTCAAGCGTTTTCAACCTAGCTAAAACCATGCAATCTATCGAAAGACCCTTTCGGCCAATGCTTCGTCTGTTCATCTAGTGCAACCACAGTGGACATATTTCCCGAATATTGTAACGGAAGGCGTAGTCTGCCGCAATTCAATATTGCGACACAAACCGAAATCCGCCCTTATATTATGTCGTGATTTTATATATCCATCGTTCCTTATGTCATCCCGGATTCTGCTCGGATCTCTCCGGCACTCTTGCCCGTATACGTTTTGAATCGCTTGTAGAATGTATCCAACTTACGAAATCCGATCTCTGTCGCAATTTCATATATTTTTTTATCCGTTATTAGTACAAGGAAGTTCGCGCGCTCAAACCAAACTCTAAATCTTTGAATGACATTTGAACCGTGCTCTTGAATACTTGTCCCCAATACGTTGAATTCTACATACTGATGATGAGTATCAAGCTTACGATTTTGCGAAGTACGAACTCTTTTCTCGATAGCTATAACCTGTCCCAAGAGGGCTTCCCCGCACCTAAGGATAGGTTATATGCGTATAGATCGAGTACCTCTTAACTACAATCCAATAGAAAATGACCTCAGAATCTTATAATCGATTGTTGTGCTCTGAGGCAAGGGTACGTTGGCGCATTGACATGGCAAGGAACGGTTCCGTATAATTTTCACGAAACCATTTGGTTGCAAATCGAAACATCATATTAGGAGGTACATCTCATGACAACAAATACACCGGAGACACTCCCGGATATCGTAAAAGAAATTGAATTTAACGCCCCGATTCAAAAAGTGTGGGATTCGGTATCAAGTGCGGAAGGCATTGCCGCGTGGTTCATGCCAAATGATTTCGAACCGGTGCTGGGACATAAATTCACGATTACATCTACCTACGCGGTGTCGCCGTGTGAAGTGCTCGAGATCGATCCACCGAACAAGCTGGTATTCAGCTGGGGTGAAGATTGGGTCATCACGTTCGAGTTGAGAGCGATTGAAGATCGGACAGCATTCACGTTGATTCATGGCGGTTGGGTGGACAAGGTGGCGCCAGACACGGGAATTCCTTACTCCGTCGCTCGCGACCGCATGAATGGAGGCTGGGATTCGGCTGTGCTGCCACGGCTTAAAGCGTATGTTGAGGGTACGGCATGACGGCTGCACCAAAATATGACATATTTCAAGCAATTGCGGATCCAACCCGCCGGAAGCTGCTGCATCTGCTCGCGGAAGAGAAGGAGCTGCCTGTCAGTGTGATCAGCAGCAATTTCCCGATGAGCCGTACGGCCGTCTCGAAGCATTTGCATGTGCTGGAGAGCGCCGGACTCGTCTCGGAGCGCAAGATTGGGCGCGAGACCAGATACCGTCTGCATGCCGCGCCGCTGCGTGAGCTTAAGGATTGGCTCGCGTATTATGAGCAGTTCTGGGACAACAAACTCGCGATGTTGAAGCATCTGGTGGAGGCGGCGGATGAAGAGTTGAAGTCTGAGCGGAATCCATCGAATGTAACCGGACCGCTTAAGCCGCTCTGATTGCTGCAGTAAAGGTCCATGGGATGAAAGGAGTTAACCACGATGAGAATTCATATCCTCGTTGCAGACGATGATCCGCATATCCGCGAGCTGCTGCGTTTTATTCTGGAAAAGGAAGGGTATGTCCCGCATGAAGCGGAAGATGGCGAGCAAGCGATGCACATTCTGGAGCACGAACAAGTGCATCTTGCGGTGATTGATGTGATGATGCCGGGCAAGACGGGCCTCGAGCTCTGCGAAGAGATTCGGCGGCACCATGATCTGCCCGTCATTCTATTAACGGCAAAAGGTGAAATGGAAGATAAGGAGAAGGGCTTCCTGTCCGGCACGGATGATTATATGGTCAAGCCCTTTGAACCGAAGGAGCTGCTGTTCCGGATTCGCGCGCTGCTGCGCCGGTATCAACTGGTATCCGCCGAGACAATTAAGCTCGGTCGTACCTTGATTGATCGTAGAAGCTATGAGATTCATGCGGGCGGGGACACACTTGTGCTGCCGCTCAAGGAATTCGAGCTGCTGTCGCATCTCGCAAGCAACCCTGGGCGGATCTTCACACGGGAGCAATTGCTGCAAGCGATCTGGGGATCCGATTATGAAGGGGACAGCCGTACGATCGATGTCCATATCAAACGTCTCCGCGAACGGTTCCATGACAGACCGGAAGACTTCATTATTACGACCGTTCGTGGGCTAGGGTACAAGCTCGAGGTGACCGAGACGTGAGAACCCTATACGTTCGCATCGTGATGATCTTCCTGCTGATTACGTTCTTAGGAGGAATTCTTGCCCTCATTGTCACGAACTTCTATTATCTTGGACATATTCGAGATTCGAACGAGAAAAAAATAATGAGCATCGGGGAGGACATTCGCTCCCTCTACGTGCAGAATCCGGACATGGAACTTGGCAGCTATCTGACGCATATCGCGAACCTTGGATATCAGATTTATGCCGTCGACAGTGACTTGAACGGAACCTATTATGGCACTCCCTTCAAACACAAACAGTTCAATGGCGAACATATCAAGCATGTCCTGCAAGGCGGTGTCTATAACGGCATCAAGCAGGAATCCCAATGGCTCAAGATCAATAGTCTATTCGAAAACAGCCTGCGCAACAGCGTCGGTCTGCCTGTGCAAGTTCATGGCGAGCCTTATGCCCTCTTCATTCGTCCGAACATGGAGCAGCAGATCGGCGAAGTGCGGATCATCCTCGCTCTGCTGATCGGCTTCTCGTTCTTGTTCAGCATCATCTTGATCGTCGTCCTGTCGCGCTTCATCGTCAAGCCGATCAAGAAGCTGACCGATGCGACGCATCGCATTGTCGGCGGTGATTACCGGATGGAGCTCGACGTTACGCGGCGCGACGAGATCGGAAATCTGGCGCGGGACTTCACGCATATGGCGCGGTCGATCAAGCAATTGGATAACATGCGGCAGGAGTTCGTCGCGAACGTCTCGCATGAGATTCAATCGCCATTGACGTCGATTCAGGGCTTCGCCCAATCGATCTTGGAGAAGAAGACGACCCCAGAGGAAGAGGAGCGGTATTTGCGCATCATTGAGGAGGAGAGCCGGCGTCTCTCTTCCTTGAGCAAACAATTGTTAACCTTGGCGACGCTCGACAAGGAAGATCATATCCTGAAGCGCTCGAGTTTCCGGCTGGATGAGCAGATCCGGCAGATTTTCATCGTGACGGAACAGCAATGGTCCGATCGCGATCTTGAGCTGGATCTCGATCTCGCCGAGGTGGTCGTGAGCGCAGATCAGCAGCTGCTCTACCAGGTGTGGTACAACTTGATCACGAACGCGATCAAGTTCACGAACCCTGGGGGCATGCTGCGGGTCACCCTGGCAGCGGAGGCTAGGCTCGCTGTCGTGCGGATCGCTGACTCCGGCATCGGCATCCCGGAGGACGAGCTTGCGCATATCTTCGACCGCTTCTACAAAGCGGACAAGACGCGCACTCGGGCGCAGGGCGGCAGCGGCCTCGGGCTGTCCATCGCGAGAAAGGTCACCACGCTGCACGGCGGGCGCATCGAGGTCGCGAGCCGCTTGGGCGAGGGCACCGAGTTCACGGTGCGGTTGCCCGTGGGGTGAGCAGGCTCGCGCAACCGCCTTCGCCACTGCGGAGGCGGTGTGGCGGCAGGCGAGTTGCTGTGAGCTGCGGGCTGGGTGGTGTGATCGGAATAACTGCTTTGGGGCAGTTATTTCGGTGCATCGCGACTAATCCGAGACAATTAACTGACTTTTTGCAGTTATTTCAGCGCATCGCAGCCGACTCGAGCCATTTAACTGCTTTTTTGCAGTTATTTCGGCGCATCGCGGCTAATACGAGCCAATTAACTGCTTTTGGGCAGTTATTTCGGCGCATCGCGGCTAATACGAGCCAATTAACTGACTTTTGGCAGTTATTTCGACGCATCGCGGTTAAGCCGAGCCAATTAACTGCTTTTTGGCAGTTATTTCGGCGCATCTCGACTAATCCGAGACAATTAACTGACTTTTTGCAGTTATTTCGGTGCATCGCGACTAATCCGAGACAATTAACTGCTTTTTTGCAGTTATTTCGGCGGGTCGCAGCCAGTTCGAGCCAATTAACTGTCTTTTGGCAGTTATTTCGGCGCATCGCGACTAATACGAGCCAATTAACTGACTTTGGGCAGTTATTTCGACGCATCGCGGCCAATACGAGCCAATTAACTGCCTATGGGCAGTTATTTCGGCGCATCACGGCCAGTGCGAGCTAAATAACTGACTTTTAGCAGTTATTTCGGCGCATCACGGCCAGTGCGAGCTAATTAACTGCCTTTTGGCAGTTATTTCGGCACAATGCGGCTAACCCGAGCTAAATAACTGCCTTTTTGCAGTTATTTCGGCATCTCGCCCCCCCGTCCGAACCAAATAACTGACTTTTTGCAGTTATTTCGGCAGCCGATCCCGACGCCACGCCACCCCCCCACCCAAAAGAGACCCACCTGCACTCCGCAGGACCGGGTCTCTTTTTTTCGTATCACGCCGTACTTGTAATCCACTGTTCATCATCCGTTCATACTCCAGGTCTACAATGCATCGTATCAAGTAAGAGATAGGAGGCCTTGAACGATGCACCGTTTTTTCCAATCGTTAGCGAATCGCATCAGTACCCGCAAGGGCGCTTGGACCGTGCTCACCATATGGCTCGTCGTCATCATCGTATTAAGCGGCGTAGCACCCAGCTCGAAGAAGTATGCCGTCAGCAGCGGCGAAGGCAGCATTCACGAGAATACACCTTCCGCCATCGCCGAACAGCTGATGAACGAACAATTCCCAACCGAAGATGGCCCTGTTGGGTTACTCGTCTTCCATGCGAAGCAGGCCATCACAACCGAGCAACGCGCCAAGATCTCCGAAGTCAGCACTTGGCTGGCATCGGATCAGAAGCCGGTGCATGTCTCCAGTGCGCTGCCTTTTCACAAGTTCCCGAAACAAGTGCAGGACCAGATGTTCTCGGAGGATCAGACCACCCTATTACTCAACATTGCCTTGGATAAAAATCTCGATTCCGCACAGCTCTATGATACGATGCAGCTGATTCGAGACAAAGTCGCTCAGATCGATATGCTAGATATGCAATTTGAAATCACAGGCCCTGCCGGGATTGCCGCCGATACGACAAGCCTGTTCAAAAATGCCGACTTCGTGCTCATGTTCGCCACCGTCGGGCTCATTCTCATCATTCTGATCGTCATCTACCGTTCGCCGCTCATGGCCGTCATTCCGCTCATCATCGCGGGGCTCGTGTACCAAGTCACCGACCGTATCCTCGGACTCGCGGCCAAAAACGAATGGTTCGTCGTCGACAAACAGGCGCTCTCGATCATGATGATCCTGCTCTTCGCCGTTCTGACTGACTACTGTCTCTTCATCGTCGCCCGCTACCGCGAGGCTCTGAAGACCATGGACTCCAAATACGAAGCGATGCGCGTCGCCTTCGGCCAAGTGGCGGAACCGATTGCCTTCAGCGGCGGTACCGTGCTCATCGCGATGCTAACGTTGTTCGCGGCGATCTTCAAGCCGTACCACAACTTCGCACCGGTCTTCTCCGTCGCGATGGTCGTCATTCTACTCGGCGGATTGACCCTAATCCCAGCGATCTATACCCTGTTCGGACGCCGTGGATTCTGGCCGTTCATGCCGAAGCAGGAACTTCACACCGCTCCGAAAAAGAAGCCAGGTTTCTGGGCGCGCATGGGCGGTGTCGTCACGAGAAAGCCAGGGATAACTTCCGGCATTCTACTGCTGTTCCTAATTCTGTCGTCTATCAATGTCACGGGGATGAATTACTCCTTCAACCTGATGAAATCTTTTCCGAGTGATACGTCATCGAGACAAGGATTCGAGCTCTTGGAAGAGCAATTCCCGCCAGGGCAATTGGCGCCCGTTACAGTGCTGCTCCAATCCAATAAAGAAATTGTCATCGACGCGGCCTATATCGAGAAATTAACAAAGCTAACAAAAGCGCTTGAAGCCGAAGGCGGCATCCATGATATTCGCCCGAACGTCACGCCGGCACTAGCGGCACCGGATGCGAAGCTGCCGGACAAATTCATATCTGATCAGAAGCATACGTTGCAATTGAAGGTAACGCTGCAAGCGAACCCTTATGATCCTGAAGCGCTTGATGTCGTCCGCAACTTACAAGACAAGAGCGAATCCATCTTAGAGCAGGCCGACTTCGATCCGGCGCAGAACACCCTGCATTTCGCGGGACAGACGGCACAGCAGCTCGATGTGCGCGGCATGAATGCGCAGGATACGATCGTTACGTTCTCACTCGTCACCCTTCTTATCGCGCTGATGCTCACGTTCCAAGCCCGGTCAATCAAGTTCGCTGTCACGATGATCGTCACGATGCTGCTCTCGTATACCGCAACGCTCGGACTCGGCTGGATCGTGTTCCATGACATCCTCGGTTACGACGCGATTAGCTATAGACTGCCTGTATATACGTTCGTCTTCCTGATCGCACTCGGCGTCGATTACAACATTATGCTCGTCTCCCGCATCCGGGAAGAAGCGAAGCATCACCCTTGGACTGAAGCGATCAGCCGCGGCGTAGCCAAGACTGGAGGCGTCATCTCCTCCGCCGGGATCATTCTCGCAGCCACGTTCTGCGTGCTCATCACCCAACCGCTGCAAGAGCTGTTCTTGTTCGGATTCACGATGGCAATGGGGATCTTGATCGACACATTCCTCGTGCGCGGTATGCTGCTGCCGGCGTTAATGACGCTCTTGGGGCCACGCAGCACATCTGTAAAAACACCGCTCCATCAAGATCATACCCGGTCGTAACTCAACCTGGATCGGCGCTGCGCAACATGTTGTAATGTTCTGTTCATTCTCCGTTCATATTCATCTCGTATGATGGATCGCGTACATGAACGATTCTGATTTCATCCATAACATCGATAAGGAGATTTCATCCTATGAAAAAGAGTTATTATGCCGCATTCTTTTATCTCATCATTGGCATGTTGTCCGGTGTATTCTACCGGGAGTATACCAAATATTCCAAC
The DNA here is from genome assembly GCF_009363075.1 of Paenibacillus guangzhouensis. Lineage (NCBI taxonomy): Bacteria > Bacillati > Bacillota > Bacilli > Caryophanales > Paenibacillaceae > Paenibacillus > Paenibacillus guangzhouensis. The sequence goes on from NZ_CP045293.1 coordinate 4,536,453, forward strand.
TTCGACGGGCAATCCGTGCTCAGCGTCGCCCACACCCATCTGCTCGTGCTGGGATTTTTATTTTTCCTCGTCGTGCTGATCCTGTGCAAACTATTCGAGATTCATAAGCATAAACAATTTAACCTCTGGTTCATCGTCTATAATGTCGCGTTCATCATCATGATTGGCGCATTAATCGCACGTGGCATTCTGCAGATCGAAGGATCCGATTTCGCAGGTCTTCCGCATATCGCAGGACTTTCGCATACCATCATGTTCGTAGCACTCATCTGGCTCCTCTTGTTGTTCCGTAAAAAAATCAAAGAGTAGTAGTGCCCGCTTCGCACGCAGCCCATCCTTCAACCTGAAGGGTGGGTTTTTGTGATTCCCAGCGACCGAGCGCTATGCTAGACTATGGTCATCATCTGAACCACGAAGGAGGCAACCATGACATCCATCGCAGTCGACTGGGGATCATCCCGAGTCCTATTAACATGGCAGCCAAGCGCCGAACTGCCGCCACGGCATCTTATCACGAGCGTGCACGGTTTCTGCTTCTACCATCAGCAATTACTAATCGTAGACCTCCATGATCGCGGCTGGGATTTCCCGGGCGGGCATATTGAAATCGGAGAGACGCCAGAGGCATGCTTTCGCCGGGAAGCGATGGAAGAAGGCTACGTCGAGGGCGATTGTACGCTGCTTGGCTACACGATCATCGATCACAGCGAGAATCCGAATTGGAGCGAATCCAGCCCCTATCCGAAAATTGGATATCAAGTATTCTACCGGATGGGGATTACGACCCTGCATCCTTTTGCAGCAGGTTATGAATCATCGCGAAGAGAACTGATTAATCCTCACCATGTCGCTGACTATTACCGTGGCTGGCACGCCGTGTACCAAGAAATTTTGGAGTGCGCGATGCTGGACGAGCACAGGTGAAAAAGACCTTCCCCGCGGAAGGTCTTCCTCTTGTTTAATTCACGCTGCTCGACCAGATCACGTAGGCGTGCTGATCTTTAATCGCACCTAGCTCGCGCAAAAGCGCAGCCACTGGAGATGCTTCCACCGCTTGGCCGTCCCATGTCTCGATGACCCACTTGCGCGCACCCGTCAATCGGATGAAACGCTGGATGATATACTGCATCGTTGGTTTATTCAGCAGGCTCGGTAACGTAGCAGCAGGATCTGAGCCAAGCGTCACGACTCGCTTCCCTTTATTCTCAATCCATAGCGCACAGCGACCATTGAGAAGCACCACAACGTTCCCCTGTCTTCTCGTGAACTGGATCTCAGCCGTATCCGGCCAATCCAGCAGAAGGCCATACAGGTTCATCGGGTCGGTCGCGGTCAATACAGCGATACGGTCTTGCGACATCGTCACAGGGAGCTGAAGCTGTTCGAGCGTCTCCGGCTTTGCGAATTGCAGCGAATCTACGCCCTTTATCCAGAACCCGCGCGTCAGCATACCCATCTGCTCCAGCTGTTTGCAGGCATCATAGACCTGATCCCACACAAAAATAGATTGCATCGCAGCCGTCTCTTTCGTCAGGATGAGATAAGTGTCCAACAGATGCTCGATCCAAGCCGCAGCGGATCGTTCCATCGGCAGTTCTGAGTCCGCAATCGATTCAAGCAAATACCATCGTCCGAGTCCGGATTTAAAGGCACCTTGCGATTTCGCTGGCTTCGAGCCGTGCAGCCGCAGCGGCGAGAACTGGTCGTTCGAGACCACGCCCGCCCAGACCAGATCGATCAGCAGGTCCATAATCTCCGAAGGCGCAAAGGCCATCTCTCGACTTAATGCGGTCAGGAAGCTGGCCCCTTTGCTTCGCATCAGCTCTACCAACTGGGGATGAATCTCAGCTGAAGCCGCCTGACAGAGAGGCGTGTACAGGGGTTTGGACTCCGCGAGAAAGAAAGCAACACGTCCTTCTTTCTCCCCCGCTTCTCGCCTTCCGAGCCAGATGACCTCTCCTTCCGCACATAATTGGTCGAGCCACTCCTTGCGATACAGCTGCATTCGCGCTGGAAAAATACTCGTCTCCCACTGGGCTAAAGGGAGGAACAGCCCTTGCATACGTGCGATGATGTTACGAAGCCCCTCCGGACCCTGCTCTTGATCCTCACGATACAAATCATGCCGACTGCAAACATCGTGACCGTAGCGTGGCGCCTCTACAGGTTCGACTTGCTTGCGCAATTGTCCCGACGCCTTGCGAATGGCCCGCTCTGCCGCCGTTCGGCTCATCCAAGTCATCTCTTTCTCCGACTCTTGGAATGGCGCAGGCTCAATTCGTTCTTGATCCAACTGTTCCTCGATAAACTTGTCAACTTGAGCTGTCGACAGGCCATAGGCGGCGACGAGCTGACTCGCCATAAAATAGAGCTCCCGCTCCATATAACGCTCCAACACGAAAGCCGCGGCCATCGTATCCTCCGTAAGCTTTGCATACGTATCGACCTCATCCGAGCAAATCCAGCGTTTGGCGCCTTGCAGAGAAACCGATTGAATCCGCTGCGCATCGACCAGTTCATCCGTCCATCGCAACGTCTCCTCCGCGTCACGTGTCGCATGAATAAGCTCCGTCGTGCTCAGGTCTCCTTTGCGCTTCAAATATGTCCACAGATCTTGAGATGACTGAATAGCTTGTTCTTCTTTCAGCATGTCCGCAGATGGGGCAGGGAGCAAAGACGCGGAGAACATCTCCCCAGCGAGATCCCGATTAATGCTGAGCAGATGCAGCTGAATATCTTTGCCGATAGCATCCGACTCATACATCTGGTTATTGGCCGAATCTAGAGCGAACTGCCATGCGAACGGGGAGGGTGTCTTGCGATCATCGATCACGAGTTCAAGCGTCCCCGTGTGAATCTCCGACAGCAGCTGCTTCAACCGATGCAGGTCCAACAACTCATACAGACAGACCTGCATCGTCTCCTCGATGAACGGAAATTGTGCCGCATGCGGCACCGCCGCGCGCAGAAGTTCTTGGCTGCGCAGCCGCTGCTTCCATGCCGGCGTACGCGTAAAGCTGCGCGGCAGCAGCAAGGATGTCTCCGCGATGCGGCGGAAGGTCATGCCGAACAGCGGCGAAGCCGGAATCGCGTCGACCAGCAGCTCTTCGACCTTATGCAGCGGCATGCTGAACAGCGACTGGACCACACGCACATCCCAATCCGGCAGAATGAATTCGATCCCGTTATCTTTGAGTGATGTATTCACATGCACATTGAATAAGCGCTCCAGACTGATTTGCAGGACAAGCTGCCACGTTCGGTTCAGTCTTTTGCCGAACCAGCTGTGGATGACCAGATGATGCCGTAGATGATCGTCCTGATAATGCTCCACAATGATCCGCCGATCGGTTGGCATCGGTGCGGCATCGAGCTGGGATCGCATATAGCCGACGAGCTGCTCCGCAGCGCTCGCATCCATGCCGTAGTCTTGCATCAGCCACGCGGTGACTATCTCTTTGGTCTCGGTCTCTAGCTTCGAGGCCATCGTCTGATGGAACCGTCCGATCTGACAGGACAATTCGAAGGACCTTCCCGACGCTTCGGCGCGCCAGAACGGAATTTCACTTACTTCGTTCGCCGCCTCGACGACATAGACGCGATCGTTCTTAATCGATTGAATCCGCCAGGAGGACGTCCCCAGCTGGAACACATCGCCGATCCGGCTCTCATAAATATATTCTTCTTCGAGTTCACCGAGCTTCAGGCGCGACTGGGCATGGTGAATCGGATAGCTGGTGCTCTGCGGGATCGTGCCCGCCCCCATGATGGCGGACATCATCGTCGTCCGGGTTGGCGACAGCATGCCCAATGCCTGATTCCACTCGAACAAAGGGCGGACGAACGGAAAATACCCCGACAACACGCGCAGCGCATCATGCAGCCGTTCGAGCGTCAAGCTCCGGTAGCTGTCGCTGCCCTTCAGTACGGCATACAATTGCTCCACAGACCACGCTTCACTCGCGACCATCGCAACAATCTGCTGCGATAAGATGCCAAGATCGTTCGACGGAATCGTGATCGCTTCGATCTGACGCTGGGTGATGAGATGCGCTTGCACAGCACATTCGGAGAGAATGCCTCGTGATCTAGCGATCATCGTCCCTCGGCTAATATCTCCAACGGCATGGCCCGCTCGCCCGATCCGCTGAATGCCGGATGCCGTGCTCGGCGGCGCATCAATCTGAATGACCAGGTCAATATGGCCAATGTCTATCCCGAGTTCGAGAGATGAGGTGGCGACAAGGCAGGAGAGCTCCCCGGCCTTCAGCGCCCGTTCGACCTCAAGTCGATTCTCGCGCGACATGCTCCCGTGGTGCGCTCTCGCGCGCTCCATGCCTGCCTCTAGATTCAAATGGCGGGTCAGCCGTTCACAGAGCCTGCGGTTATTCGCGAAGATTAAGGTCGTCCGATGCTCCTTCATTAGCGATTGAAGCCGCTCAACAAGCGGAGCCCATATCTCTTCCTTGTTGTTCGTCATGACAGTCCGATCCGGCAGCATCACGGACACGCGATAGGTCTTGTCCATCGCACTCTCAATGATACCAACACGCCGCGGCAGATCGTTCCCTTCGTCGGCTGTATCGCTGCTCTTAGCAGATCGTTCCCATCCGCCCATGAATTGCGCTACGAGTTCAATCGGCCGCTGCGTCGCAGAGACGCCGATGCGCTGCAAAGAACGGCCCGTCAGCGCAACGAGCCGCTCGAGCGTGACGGATAGATGCATACCACGGGCATCCCCAGCCAGACTATGAATCTCGTCAATGATAACCTGTTCCACCGTTTTCAGGATTTCCCGAGATTTCGGAGAAGTCAGCAGCAGGTAGAGCGACTCCGGCGTGGTGATCAACACATCGGGCGGCTGACGCAACATCGCGGCGCGCACCCGCTGCGGGGTATCGCCCGTCCGAATCCCGATGCGAAGCCCTGGCCACGCCAAACCTGACGTCACGGCAACCTGCTCCATCTCGTCCGCGAATTGCAGCATATGATGATGCACATCATTATTGAGCGCCTTCAGCGGCGTAACATAGAGCAGCTTTACCCCCTTCTTGAGCTCGTCTTGCGTATTGACCTGCTCTTTACCACGTATAATTCGCTCCAGACATGGCATTAAGGCGGCAAGCGTCTTGCCCGAGCCCGTCGGTGCAGCAATCAACAAGTGATCATGATGCTGGATTTCACGCCATACACTCCGCTGCACCTCGGTGGCTTCACCGAATTGCGCTTGGAACCACGCACCGAGTACCGCGTGAAATGATGATAATTCCCCCGTCAGCATCAACAATCCCCCTTATCGTCAACAATGTCATATGATGCCATTATAAATAATTTTACATCATTATCCAATGAAGGCTGTCCTAACTCATTTTCCTGTCTGTTCATCTCTTGCGCAAGATAGCCAGATAACACTCCGAAAATAAAATAAGCCCCTCGTATTGCATTAGCATACGAGGGGCAGTGTGCTTCATTGCGCTATGAACTCTTCATCGAAGAGAATTTCTATTATTATCTCCAATCAAGTAAATATTTGTCGATCCTATCCTCTTTATACATTCAATATCTTCCGCGCAACCATCGCCAAGTCATTAATATCAACTTTACCGTCGCCATTCACATCGGCCCGCTTCGCTAGCGACCAGCCCGCATCCGATTCGGATGTGCCGTAATTCGCCGCCACGATGGCGAGATCACCGATCCGAACGACACCGTCACCATTCACGTCTTCAGGAATGACTGGACCCGCAGGTGTGACTTGGATCGCTGCCGAAGCTTGCGCCGCTGTCGTCTCCACCCCGTTCGCATCGCCAAGTATCGCCGATTCAACGCGCATTTGCCCGGTCGCTGTTGACGTCACTTGCTTAGCCCGGAAGATAAGTTTGAGCAGCGATACATCGCCGGTGACTGCATTCGACTCACCCGCACTCGCTAAGATGAACCGAAGCTGTCCCGGTTCAGGATGCGACGTCTTCAGCACTTGTAAGCCTTCGCGCTCCGCCTTGCCTTCCACGAATTCGAATCGACTCGCATCATAGCTTAGGCGAATATCCTGCGCGAATACGGGATCTTTCACATCGGCCAGCCCAAGGCGTACATCAACTTCCTGACCTGCGGTAACTTGCGCTGGTGCACTTAACGTTGCACTGAGCTTCATATCTGCAGTCGTGAAGGTACTGCTGTATGCTCCGACCCCGATCCCCTCGTTGTTCTGCACTGCCCCCTTCGGGATTAAGATCGTATACTGTAACGCCGGTAACAGCTTGCTGCTTGGCTTCATCTGCAGTGTGCTGCCTTGAACGTCAACAGCAGTGGGTACCACCGTCTCACCTTGCCGAAGCTGAATGAGGTCGAATGCCTGCCCCGCCTGAATCCCCTGATCGAATTGAACGGAGATGACTTGATCTCGCGGCACATCCTTCGCTTCATTCGCCGGAGTCGATTGGACCACAACCGGTGCTGCAGCCGCCTGCTGAAGCTGGAACGCATGCGTTACTCCCTTCGAACCTGCGGTCTGAATCTCGACCTTGAGCGTCGGCGTCGTCTGCAGCACGGTGATTGTGTTGTCCTTACTGACAACCGTAAGGTCCGACCGATTCCATTCCAGCGTAACCTTGGACTGCGCCTGCGTCGGGTCAGAAACACCGACCTGCCACGCCCTGCCAGCCTTATGCATGATCACCGAAGCCGGGGTCGATGCTGACAGCTCGCCTAGGGTTCCTGCCTGCCAGAAATTCATCGCCGTTAAGCCGAGCTTCGTCTCCTCCACCGCTTGCAGACTCCCCGTATTGCTAAGCACACGAATATCCGGATTGTCGCTGTACCGCTCCGTCTCCTGTACGCTCTTATTCGGCAGCAGCGTATACGCATAAGTTGCCTCCGACGGATTCGTACCGTGCCCCACCGCGAGCGAGAGATAATTCCTCGTCACGGATGCCGTGTCCGTAAATTCGACCTTCTGATTAATATCGGACCACGCATTCGTTCGTGCTTCCCGCAAACCTACAACATCTGTTGCCTCCGGGAAATAATAACCGATATCTGCGCCTGTCGCATTCCCTTGCAAATGCGCCCAGTGAACGCTAGGAACGGCCTCATCCCAGCCTAACGCCGACGATTTCGATCCCCCATCGATCGTCAGCGCGTTGTCTCCATTCGCATTCAGCTTACGATTCTCCACGATCGTCTCCACCGCGCTCCCATCCGTTGCCTGAATGCCTGCCCCAAGCGCTACAATTTCGTCGTCGAACAGGAACCAGGATTTCTTGCCGCGCAGCGTGCTGTTCCGAGGCGCAAGATCCATCCCTACAGCTCCGTACTGTCCTTCGATCGCAGCACCGCCTACCCAAGCTCGATCATTGGTTCCGCTTGTCCGAGTCTTGCCGTCCGATGTCACGCCAGGCAATCGATACGGATCCACCGTCGGCCAGAAATCGTCATTGAACTGCGTCAAATCGTTATTGTATAGATACGTCATCCCGTCGCCCGTATACCAGGCTGCGAGATTCTCGCTGTTCCCCGTCTCATAATTGGCGATGCGTTTCGAAGTCATGCTGATACCGAATCCAAACCCTGGGCGCAAATGTACGGCCCGATCCATCGCTGGGAATTGCTTGTGCAGGATCAACTCTTCCTTCGGAGCGACACCCGAATCCTGCAGCAGGGACTTGACCAGCTGCATATCGGAGATCGGAAGCCCGGCAGCGAACGAATCAGCAGATCGACTAGACTCGATCCAATGTTTGGCCATGCGCCGAATCTTATCCGCTTCCTCGGCCGGCGCAGCCTGCGATAGCCGCAGTAAAATCACGACAGCTGCCTGACCGATCGTATCGTCCTGCCACGCTTTCCTCGAAATCGCCCTGCCGCGAACCATGTCCATCATCACTCCTCGATAGATGAGAGGCTCGAACGAGTCTTGAATCCAACGATAAATATTGCTCGTCCCCGGATCCGTCACCTCCCAGCTCGAACCCTTCAGCAGAACGAGCAAATCGGCGAGGTGATCGATAAGCACGTAGCCATAACTGCCGGTATAAGCGATATTGGAGTGCTGAATGAAGGAACCATCCTTGTAGAACCCATCCCCTGATGTCACATAGGCGAATACTTGCGAGAGGGCGTCGCGGCCTTGCGCGACTTTCGTGCCGTTTTTACCGATGATGCCGCGTAAGGCTACGATGAGCGACTTGTCCACCCGGTTCGCGCCTGTCTCGGTCAAAGTCGGTGAATTGGTCCGTTTCGTCGGATCGAACACGAACTTGTCGATCGCTCGGATATAGTTCGCCCGCTGCGTCTCTGATAAGTCGCTGTACATCAACGTCATAAGATCGTTCAGCGTCATCGGCGAGCCGATCTCCCAATCCCACCAATTGCCCCGCTCGGTCGCTTTCTCGTTATAACGCTGGGCATATAGCCAATCGAGCGCATCCAAAATATCTTGACGCAGCAGCGGATCTTGATAATACTTCGAACCGACCGTCGCGTACGCGAGCGCCATGTCCTTCAGCCGATTGTAACCGGCCGTAATATCCGCCGAATATTGCGCTTGCGCAGAAGGTGCGTTCAAATCGCTCCACAAATAGGTTCGGTTCGCGGCCTTATTCAGCGTATCCCAATATCCTGTCACATTCGCATTCTTCACCTTCGACTCCATCGTTCGAAGCGCTGCCGCAATATCTTGATCGACCGGATTGTAGTCCGAGCCTCCCGTTAACTTCGCACGCCAGTTGGCCAGCAGCACCGGGAACATCGTATCGATGCGAATCGTTGCTTTGACCTCTGAGCTCTCGGTCCCATCGATCAAGGCTGCTTTGGCATAGATATCCGTCTCCCCTTGCTCTCGGACGGTGACAGGGCCCGAATACGTTTGCCACGTTCCCTCCTTCTTCACCTTGTAGAGCAGTTCACGAACTTTCCCTTCCTCCGCAGGATCAACCTGCAACGTAAACGTCACTTCTTGCTCGCTCCAACCTTCCTGGCTTAAGGCGATCGTCAATGGCGAAGGGCCGTATACCTCAAATTCTATCAGTGAGTAACCGTATTGCGTTGCCCGCTTCGTTCCGAGCATTCGCACATATCTCGCATTCTCTGTCTCGAACGTAATCTCATCGGTTCCCCCGTCGCCTGTCGTCGTTACGAATACGTCCTTCCACGTCCCACCGTCGTTCGAAACTTGAATTTTGTATCCGCTTCCATAAGCAGACTCCCAAAATAACTTCACGCTGTTAATCGGCATCGACTTGCCTAAATCCACGTAAATCCATTCCGCATCCGTCCGATTGCTCGACCACCGTGTCGCCATGCTGCCATCGAATGCATTCGCAGCATAAAACGCCGTCGTTCCTTCCACCGAAGAGGATAATGCTGTTTTCCCCTCCGCCATGTTCACCGTCCTACCCGTAGCTGCCGCGCCATACGCCGTCATCGAAGGGGCAATCGGCAGCATGGAGCACATCAGACTTACCGTTAATCCGAGCAGTAGATTCCGTCGCCAGTTCACCTGCAGACCTCCTTTTCATGAGTGAAAATAAGGATTCAACGAGACAACACAAAAAAGGCACGCGCAAGAAGAGTTGCCTCTTAAAGCTCATGCCTGAATTCAGTAACACGCTTAGGGCTTGAATCTATCCCTAACATAGTGCATCCCTGTACGCTTCGCAATACATTCGACAAAGGTTCCTAGGTTTCTTAGAAATCTCTGTTAATCTGCATGCTTTCGCTACGCCTTCCGCCCCTCCGGCTTATGCTCTGGCTGCTCATGCACCACACTTCCATCGGTCTCGCGAATCCATGTCTCGAACTGCTTCTCACCCTGCTTCAGGCGGATGACACGTGCACCGGTCGGCACAAGGTCATGACGTACGCCGTCCACGAAGCTAACATAACGCGTCGAACGCCCATAACAGAGGCGAATCCCGTGCAGCTCGCCCCAGAAATCATTGCCATGATCATGCCCGACGAAGGTGCCCATCACATCGCCCATATCGACCATTGCCGAGAGCATTCCCGAATTGATATTCGGCGCAGAGCACCAGTTATCGTAGCGATGTCCATAACAAGTATGGAAGTCCCACAAATCGTTATACTCTGGCAGCGGAATGTGGAAGAACGCAAGTGCAGGCAGTGGCTCACCGCCGTTCTGCGCCGTCAATTCACGCGATCTGCCAATGTACCAATCAATCTGGCTGCGGCGGATCCAGTCATAACCGCCAACCCGATGCCCTTGCTGCGCATAGTCGCCACTGTCAAGGAAATAGAGCGCCGCTTCCGTGCGATCACCCTCATGACCTGCGACTTGAACAATGAAGTTCCCTGCGCCATCGACGCCTTCTGGATCTTCTTCCGCAACGTTATGCGCGAACTCCAATTGCAGTGCGTGCATCTGCTTCCGTGGCACTTCGCCTTCCGAATCATGGTTGCCGAACACCGCCGCCCATGGAATGCCGCGCGCTTCAACAGCTTCCACCGCACGACGGAACGACTCGAGCGGATTACGCGCCCGGTTGCTCGCGACAACATCTCCAGCGAATACGACAAGATCCGGCTTCTCCGCATCCATCACCCGCTCCATGAGTGCCTTCGTCTCTGCATCATACAGCGGCGTCTCCGGGTCATAATCAAATTCATCCAGAAACTCAACATCCGAAAATTGCACAATGACAAATGAACCGTCTTCTCGAAATTTTAATGGTTTTTTCATCTTCGATTCTCCTCTGCCCGGATATCCACTGCAATAGCGCACACTTTCACACAATAATACAACTAATCACAATATTCAATAGATTTCATGAAGATCGTGTGAAGATTTAATCAGCAAAATAATCCAACAAGTGCGCAAGGCTATATAGAGACTCCAACTTTTTATCGATTTAGAATGAACGTATCCGGATTTCCATAGAGCTAGCAATTCATTCATTTGTGGCAAGTGTTTTATATCTTATAAAAATTGAATTGGAGGGTCACGAAATGAAATTAGCTAAGAAAAGTTGGACAATTTTGTTACTCGTTGTGATGTTATCCACTCTTCTCATCGCTTGTGGAAAAACGAATGAAAACAACGACAACAATAATACACCCAGCTCGGTTGAAGGAAGTACGACGCCTAACCAAGAAAACAATTCCCTGGACGGCTCGCAGCAAGGTGAAGGAGCATCCGCTGATCCCGTGACAATCACCGTCGCATTTCCGTGGGGGGAAGAAATTTTTAACAATCGATTCAAAGAAATTGATGAGAAATTGCCCAATATCGATATAAAAATGGTTGCCTGTGAGTGTAAATCCACGTCGCTGCAAGAATTGTTCGCAAGTGGAATCAATCCTGATATCATCTTTCCGAACTATGGAATCTCTCACGTTGAAAGCCTTGATATCATACATCCTCTTGATGATTTAGCAAAAAGCAACAATTTTGACGTAGACACGTTAAACCCGGGACTTGTATCTTATATTCGATCATTGGATTCAGAGGGAAGATTAATCGGTATTCCAGACGGCACAGGCTATACGTCCCTTTTCTATAATAAAGAAATTTTCGATTTATTCGGCGAACCGTATCCTACAGAGAAAATGACGTGGGATCAGGCCTTCGACTTGGCTAGGAAAATGACAGGACAGCGCAATGGTGTTTCCTATCTTGGACTTGAACTCGGCGGCAGAGGGAATGTTGGCGATGGTGCCGCCGTACCGCTTAAAGAATTGGCCGTGAATAGGACAGATCCGAATACCGGCGAAGTGCTCATTACGAAGGATCCTGCCTTCTCGAAATATTTAGAACTGATGAAGAAGTATTACAGCATACCAGGTGTAAGATCTGAAGAAGCAAAGAATTCCGATTTGTTCGGAAAAAAACAAGCCGCGATGACGGTGAATTGGACCGCCTATTTCGTCGGCGGGAATCCATTTGAAGATGTAGAATATCTAAAAAATAATATCGCCATGCTGCCTGTACCTGTATGGGCTGATCAACCGAATATCGGTCCTGCCTTAGGGACGACACCGATGATCATTTCTAACTTGAGCGAGCACAAAGCAGAGGCATTCAGCGTGTTGAAGGAATATGTATCTGTAGCGAACCAGACCAAAATCTCAAAATCAATGGCATCCGGGCCTGTGCTTACCGAGGTTGCCGATCAGTATGGTTCAGATATAGAAAATTATGTTGGGCAGGACGTCACGTCTGTGTTCAAGTTAACGCCTGCAACATATAAAGGCAGACAGAGCCTGTGGGATCAGTATGTTAATCTTGACCTTGCAAAGTTTGCTGATTCGGATATGAACATTCAGGAATTTCTAAGAGTCATAAAAGAAGAAGCGGAAACGGCAATTACAGAGGCAAAAACGCAAAATGCGAAAAAGTAACGGAAAAGTCCTCTATCGAAGCAAATAAAAAAACTACGCGAGCTGGCATCGGTGCTCAACCGTGTCAGCTTCTTTCGTTTTCGCTCGGCGTAGAACTTGGTGAATGCCTGGTTATACTTTGTGCAGCTTGTTTGCGGAATTCGGAAGGCGAGCATCTCCGATACTTCCTAAAAACTCTAATGAAATAATTGATATCATTGAATCCAACTCGGTGAGCAATTTGTGTAATGGGCAAACTTGAATTCATGATCATCTCCTCTCCCTTTCTAATCCGACACAAATTAACATACTCGATAAATGTTTGTCCTGTTATCTTTTTAAACGTCCTACAAAAATGAAAGGGGCTCATTCTAGCGATCCTTGATATATCTTTCAGTGTGAATGCCTCACCGTAATGTTCCTCTACAAACATCATCACGTCACGAAGATCCTCTGTCTTTCTTCGATTTGCACGTTCCGCAGGACGATCAGCAGCCACATAACCGTATGCTCTTATTAGTGTGACGACGAGCTGATACAGGTGAGATTTAATGACTAATTCATATCCGCACTTTTTCGCATTCAGTTCAGCGGCAATATGAAGAATGGCTTCTTTAAAGTAACCATAGTGTTCATCCCCAGATTGTACAATTTTCGGCAAAGACAGCTTGCCATGTAATAACGGTTCATGAACGAGATGCATCGATTCCGCAGCTAACAATATGGATTTATTGATTAAGATCGCATGGTATTCAGGGACTTCTTCCTTTTCGATTAAATACGCCCCATGAATCTCCCCCTCTTCAATGAAGAAAAGATCTCCTTCTGTTCCAATATACGAAAAACCTCCAATAAAGAGCTGCATTCGCCCTTTCCTGACATAGATCATTTCCATCACGTGATCATGCCAATGAGAGACGAAAAGGGCATTCCCATAGGCATGCGCTTGAAACAGATTGAACGGAAGATAGTTGCTGATTAAATAAGCCGGTTGGTTCGTTGGCGCCTGAAAAGATAACATCGGACAGACTCCTTTCATGAAGATTTGAATCTATAGACTTGTAGAACCTGAGACAATGCCTCAGGCTCTAATCAAATCTTCCCCCCCTTTATCCGAGGGTTCATTCCGTTATATTATTCCTAGCCTTGTTTTTTCTTCGCTTTTTCGTCCGCAATTTTCGCTTCCAGCTTTTCTTGTAAGGTGCGCAAGTATTCTGGGATATTCATATCTGAACTTGCAAAACCAGGCAAACTTTCAACGATCATGCTGTCAGCTACTTTATTCCACTTCGAGCTTTTGCCTTCCAACAATTTTGCATGATCCGGGAAATAGGCGCTTACATTTTGACCGTTATAAATGTCCTTTTCACTGCCGAATACCGAAATGATATCCCGATTTTTCAGCACCGTCGGGTATCCTGCAGCAGAAAACTTCTTCTGCATATCATCCGCCACAACCTCTTTCATCCACTGGAAAGCAGCGTCTTTGTTCTCGCTGTACTTGTTCAGCACATACATATGCGCTGTCGTTGTTGGCGCATCTTGATCGACGCCTCCCCAGATCGGCAGGCGTACGGCGTTCGTATTCGCCCTTACATTCTCGGGAATTCCCCATTCCATATAGGTCGGCCATGAGACTAACATCGCAGCCGTGCCGCTTGCAAAGAAGCTTGCTTGCTTCTCTTTATTGCGTTCATATAATCCCGGAATGCTATAGAACTTTTTCATGAACTCAAAATATCTTGTTACGGCCGGCTCGGTCGTAAGCAATACGTCATCCGTTCCAGGATCAACGACGTTCGCGATCAGCTCTTTGAGCGGGGCAAGCGTATCGTCGGTCACACTATTCTGCCACCCTAGTTCCAGCCCCCGATAGGCGACGCCATCCCGCTCCCCGGTCAGCTTCTTAGCGAGCTCAAGTGTTTCATCCCATGTCATTTGGTCCGTTGGATAAGGAACGCCGAACATATCAAAAATTTCTTTGTTGTAAAAGAGCGTATACGTATCGGCAAACGTCGGCACGCCAATCATGGAGCCGTTGTCGTCGAAGGACCGAAATAACGAAACGACGGAGGGGTCGATCCTGCTCATGTCCAGTCCGTAAATCTTCGACCATTCATCAATCGGCTCCACCATATCCAACTCTTGCAAGCCGTCAATTCCTTTGGACGTATAAATGATATCCGGGACGACACCCTTCGCATTCAACTCCTGCAAAGCTTCCAACGTCGGCTGACCTTGAATCCATTTCACTTTAATATTTTTTCCTTCTGCTTGAAGCTTATCTTCAATGGGCTGCATCAGCCCAGAGATCTGGTCCAGACCCCATTCATGCTGAATTGTGATGGTCGTTTCCTTGCTGAAATCCGTCACCGCTTTGCTAGTCGGATCATCATTCGTGTTCGATGCTACCGTTTCAACAGAATCTGTCGTGGATGCAGTTTCTTTTTCATTACTTCCTTCCGAACTACTGCCGCTGCAGCCTGACAAGATGGTTGTTAACAAGAAAACAAAAGCAATGATCAGAGAGACTGATTTGTTCATCATTTCATCCTCCTCAGCGTCATTCAATACTTATTTTCCGTTAAGCGACATCAAAGAACATCAAGGATTACATTTTCACCATACCTTAGAAGGAACAGCTTTACTCGACTAAGCCAGTTCTCTCCACACTTTCGATAAAATAACGCTGTGCGAACAGATAGATCAACACGGGTGGCAGGATCGTCAAGAAGCTGGCCCCCATCTTAATCGGCTCTGCCACATATTCCGGGAAGCCGCCATTCTGAATGAATTGTCCTAAAGCCGTGTCAATGAACGTCATCTTCATCGCCAGCGGCATATCGCCCGTCGGACTGAGGAACATGCGCGGATAATAGGTATCATTCCACGTCCAGACGAAGGAGAATAGGAAGACGACCAGAATCGCAGGCCTAGCAAGCGGGAACATCACGCGGAAGTAGAACTTCAGCGCCGTGGCCCCGTCGATTCGTGCTGCCTCTTCCAGCGACTTCGAATGGGTCATGAAGAACTGCCTGAAGATGACGACGAACAAAGCTCCTTTGACCCCGAATCCGAAGATCGACGGCAGGATCAATGTGACCAGATGACCGTTCAGTCCCAATTTGGTATAGAACATAATGGTCGGCAGGATAATGACCTGCGGCGGAATGATGAACGCAAGCATCAGGAGGAAGAAAATCGTCCGTTTGAACGGTACATCCAATCGCGCCAGCGCATAGCCCGCCAACCCACAGGATATACAATGCAGTACCGCGACGCTCACAGCGATGAACAAGCTGATCATGAGCGAATTCTCGTAGTTCAGCAGCTTCCACGCCTCGGCCACATGGCCTAGATAGATGGAGGATGGTACCCATGTCACCGTCGGATCTACGAGATCTTTGACATTCATAACCATCTTCACGAGCATCTTCAGCATCGGATTCATGTAAATATACGAAGTAATAATTAGGACCGCATACAAGATCAGCTTAAACACAAGCCCTTGGTTAATTTCCTTTCCAAGCACCACATTCCGCATTTGCCTGACTCGGCGCTTCGTTAGAAATCGGCGGCCCTTCACGTCAGATAATATCGTCCGCATCTGCGTGTCCCCTCCCCTCTAGGCGTATGTTTTGGCATGTCTACGATTCATGAACGAATAGATCAAGATCACAAGCCCTAGAAAAATGATAATAATGAAGAAGTAAATCCAAGCCAGTGCACTGTTAAACCCGTAATTTCCTGTGTTCACCAGTTCAATGACCGGATTGGATGGGAAGGTGAACATATCAACGACAGTGTAGATTAAGTTAAGCAGAATGAATGGCGACATTGCCGGAAGCGTAATTTTCCAGAAGACTTCCCATGGGGTGGCCCCGTCAATTCGCGCCGATTCATACGCCGAAGTGGAGATGGTCTGCAGCCCGGCGAGGAAGATTAGAATCTGTACCCCGGAGTACCATAATACAAGCACGAAGTGATTCAGAACTTCCTTAACCGGCTTCGCCCAAGAGCTGTCTCCGAGAAATGTATCCAGATAACCGCCTAGCTCGAATCGCTCCAAGAACCCGAGATTTCCTTCCCCCTGATTAATAAACTGCAGGAGCACGGCCCCCGTCGAGAAGATAACTGGCAGGAAGAAGATGGCGCGGAACAAGAATCGCCCATACAGCTTCTGGTTCAATAGAATCGAGATCATCAAGGCAAAAATAACGATCACCGGCACCATCAGAACGACTTCTTGAAAATACGGAATCAACTTATCATAGAGCGCTGAGCTGTTCAGAATGATCTCCCGGTAGAACTTCAGCCCGACGAAATCATATGCCACCTTATTCGGTAGTATCTTCACGGTATGAAAGCTCATGTAGAGTGAAAAAAGGAGCGGAAACCCTAAGAAGGCGATAAAGCCGAACACCCACGGCGCTATGAATAGCGACCCTTCAAGCTTCCGCAAGGAACGAGCGGTAAGCATGCGTTTGCGACGCATAAGATCACGCACCTCCCTCTACCACAATAAAGTCTCTCGCTTTCACGACATGCTTCAAATCGACGTTATAAGGCGCCTCGTTGTAATTCACAATAATGCGTTTGCCTGTAGCGTAAGTCGTCTCGAACACGTCCTGTGCGAGCTGACGATGATTGGTTATGAATTCGCCCTGGACATTCCCTAGCGCTTCACTGTACCGCTGATATTGCGATACGATCTCTTGGATCCAATCTTTATAATACGTGCTATAGAACCGATCCAAATGCGTGGACTTGAGCAGTTCCTGTGGTCTAGCATACGTCACGATATAGGACGGCACTGCCCCGTATTCAATTCCTTTGAGGAAGTTCTCTTCATAATCGTCACTTAAATTCGCGTAATCGAAAGAATACGTCACAAGGCCGTGCAGGACCATTTCCGTAAAAGGAATAGCGCGATCCACGAACAAATCATACGAGTTCGTCGCAAACACATTGTGCATATGATTCACATACGGCAAGGTATACAGGTTGCCATCCGCCACTTGAACTTGGCCAAGCGCTTGCTTCGTCTGGTTCATAATCTCTTGCTGAATGTGCATGGCTTCCTCTCGTGATGCCTTATGTTCCTCGTTATAATCCGTATTCAGTTGATTCCCGATGCCCTGGCCGTACATATAACCATCCACCGCTAGATCCTTGGCATGCTGAAGATCATCCTGAATGACCGTCTGCATGAATTTTGGACTCACAAACGTGGTGCGTCGCTCATCCCAGGAATAGAATTCGATGACGGATGAACCGAGATCACGCAGTCCATCCCGCTTCACACGGAATCCGTCTTTGCCGGTATTGTTGAACGTATACGAGGAGGCATCCAGATAGACTGGAAAGCCGCTTGCATGCGCAAAATCAATGAATTGCTTCATGCCTTCATCCCCGCCAAGCTTCGCCCCCACCGGGAATACCCCGCCAAATTTGCTGTATCCGCCATTCTGCCAGCCGAGATACGTAATGGACATGTCATCGACGCCGAGGGCACCCAGCTCCTGTACAATTTCTTTCGCTTCCCCGGTCGTTGTGAGCGGGAGATACGAATCCCATAGAAATCCTTGCTCCGTGTCCGCCCCGAGAATATGCAGCTGAAGCTTCATCTCGGCTTCCTTGCCTTGAAGCGGCTTCAATCCCTGCTCATCGATCAAATACTGGCGATACCGATCTGCCATCTGCGCATAATCCACACCCGACTGTTGTAAGAAGTAGTATCGTACGGAACGATCCGATTTCGTCATTTCTTTGCTGTACATCAGATACCCGTTCTTCTTCTTCGTATCGGTCGGTTGGAAGAACTTGAACCGGTACTGGAATTCCGCGGCGGCCCAGTTGTATTGGCTGAAGGAGCCGGAAGGCGCCGCCACAACGTTCGCATAATCATCGCCTTCGCGAATGACGCCGACCATCGCCTGATCGGCGGATTTGATACCGAAGACCGGCATTTTGACCGATTTGCGTTCCGACATGATGTTGCGATTGCTATAAGCCCAATCATCGCCGTAGACGCGCTCCGTGTACAAGTTCTGCGTGCCAGCGCGGTATTTCTTAAAATCGATCACCGCCCCAGACCCGTCCGGGATGAGCAGGAACCCATCTTCGTCATCCGATGTCTGTGCGCCGAGGAAAGGGAAGAGTCGAAGTGAGACAAGTCTTGCCAGCGGATCTTTCTTCTTCGTCTTCAATTCTTCCGCCGTATAGACGCGTTCGTCCTTCAGACCTTCGGACAGTACCTTCGTCTCGACGTAGTCCTCACCGAGTGTCACTTCCACCGGGATGGTGAATCCAAGCTCAGGTAGCTCATATTGAATTCGGAATCCGTGCTCTGTCGCTTCGAATTGTGATACCGTTCCCTTCTGAGCAATCAAGTTCGATTCCTTGAGCAAGTCCTTGCGAATATTAAACTCAACATAACGAAACATGAAGGGTGATGCGAGATGATCCTTCCAAGCCGCCGTATTGGATTTCTCCTTCCAATCCTCGGGATTCGGGAATGACCGCCACACGTCTCCCGTCTGCTTATTTACCACTACGAAATGTCCTGTATTCAGATCCACTTTCAATTGTAACCGCTGATTCTCTACCAGAAGTTTGAACGTCCGCTCATCAGGTAATCCGCTTGTTACCGGCGTCCCTGCTGCTGCGATCTTCACGCTAGCCGGCTTCGCCTTTTCTTGTTGCGCCGCTAGCTGAATGGACGAGGTTGCCGATTGCTGCTGCGACGAGGTAGATCCAGAATCGGATGAGGCGAAAATCAACCCCGCAACCGCAGACACAGATATGATGCATGCCGTCATCGTGAGCAGTAATTTCTTCGAACGAAATAATCGCATCACATCGATACCTCCTGATAAATCGTGTAGATGAAGTTGCTGAACTCGGAAGACAGGCCGACCAGAATGAAGATCATCACCCATAGAATCATCATCGTCACGGCGGTAAGCAGAATATTGACGACCGTCTCACCCACGCCGTAATTCTGCATCGCTTGGATATTCCAGAAGAAGAGCAGCCCGCTCCAGAGCATCATCGCCCATTCAATCGCATGATAGATCGATGCTTCGCTTAGCGTGAGCCCGTTCGAGATCAAAGCGAGCGGCAAGCCGAACAACACAACAGGGAAGAGCGCGTAGGAGCTGCCCATGAATACGTCCTTGAACCTTGCCTCCCCTTGCCGAATCGAACCGATCAAATAATTGCAGATAACCCATGATAACCAGACCGACATGAAGATGATCAGCATCGAGCTGGCACCCTTCTCATAATCCGGAACGGGATTGAACGTGAAACTGGAGTAATACGTCTTCACCAGAATCATGACGAGTGTCAGGACGAGAAGGATCAATGCGCTAATATAACTACCTTTGTGCCGATACCGAAGATCGCCGAATCCATCAATCGGATGCTTCAGAATATAGAACACATGCTTGAACTGCTGATACCATCGCTGGTGGTCGAGCAGCGTCGTCTTCGGCAGAATTCTGAACTTGTACTTTCGCTTCAACAGTCCGATGATCCAGATCAAGACGCCAAGTCCAATAAGGATATTCGCGAACATCGCAAAATTCTTCTGGAACCATCCTAACCGCAGCTGCCAGAATGAATCGGAGAATCCGTCCTCATCCCCAGCAAGCTTGAACATATCACGTGCGAGTTCGTAATCCCCGCGGTAGAAAGCAGCCTGCGCAATGCCTTGAAAGGCTGGGGAGAAGTGGGCATTCAGCTTCAGCACCTTATTCCAGTACTTCTCGCCTTCGATATATTTGCCGTCCTGCATGAACTTGTACGCCGCCTGCACAGTCGATCCGAATTCCGTCGGCTTATAGACTTGAACAAGATTGAGCGCTTCGTCCAGGATGAATACTTCGTTCCGTGAATTGGTGGCGATCGCTGTCGGCGCCTTCGTTAACCCAATTAACGAATTTCCCGTCGTTGAACTGCCGCTCCAATAGAACAGCAATTCGCCATTCCCGTCATACTGGGAAATGATGTTCCGCGACTTATCGATCATGAGGATATTCCCGTTTCGATCGACGGAAACGTCGGTTAACTGCGGCTCGATCGGTTCGCTGCTATCGCGCCGATAAGCTTTGTTCTTGTCGAAATCGATATCCTTCTCTTTCCACAAGTCTTCGCCGCGGATGTTAAGCTTCTTCACCTGCTCCGACTTGGAGCCTGAGACAGTATAGATGAAGCCTTGTTCGTCAATTTCAATGTTACGGATCGTTACGGGCAGCAGGCGGACTTGCCGGCTTAGCTGCTCCTTCGTATAGAATTGTCTGCGGATTTTGTCCATGAGATTGACTTCCGTCTTGTTCGTTCCGAAGAACTTCAGGAAGTTCCCCTCGGGATCAAATTCGATAATGCCGTTATAGCTCCCTTTGGATACCACATAGATGAATCCGCGTTGGTCGACGACCATGTTCGTCGGTTCATAGACGAATTGTTCATTCATGAAGCTCGACTTCGGCCGTTTTATCTCTTGCAGGAGTCGACCCTCCCGATTGGTGTGCACGACCCGTTTGTTGCCCGTATCCGCGATGAAGATGTCCCCTTGCTCGGTCACGAACACCCCGTGCGGCTGATTCAGCGGACTCTCTGGCAGCGTAATGATCCGCACCAGCTCACCGCTCGGATTCAGATGAATGATGCGATTGTTATCCGTATCGGCAATGAAGATGTGATCGTTCCGATCAATGAACAAATCTTGCGGCCGTTGCATCGGCGTATAGCTCATCTCGCCTTGCTTGTTCAGCGTCGGAATATCTCTCGCGATGACGCCTTTCGGTGCGTAGGCAGGTTGGGTCATAATCGTACGATCATAGCTGTCCTTCGTAAATGTCCGGTATGGCACATCTGCGAACGCAGCGGTTGGAAACAGTGTTATCGTCATCAAGCAAACAAGCCATAACGCTAGCTTCCGTCTGCCGTGATTGGTTTTCATGTCTTTACCCCCTTCTCCTATCGCTTATTTAATCCCCGAATGCGCCATCGTTGTAATGACCTTCCGCTGGGAGACTAAGAACACAAGCAAGGATGGAATGAACATGATCAATGCGCCGGCCGCCGCCGCGCCTTGCCTTGCCACCGAGTTGGCCAAGTTCGACGTTAGCGTCCCCATATAGAACGGCAGGGTCTTCATCGCGTCATCCTGCATGAACAAGGTCGACGTCTCCGCATTCCCCCAAGCCGATTGGAACGCCAGAATCGTAATCGTCGCCATCGCCGGCGATACAATCGGAATGACGATGCGCAGGAAGATGAAGAACTCCGGTGCGCCGTCAATTTTGGCCGCTTCAATTAATTCGTTCGGAACCTGGTCCATGAACTGTTTCAGGAGGAATACCCCAACAGGCATGGCAATCATCGGCAGTACGTGTCCAAGGTATGTATTCATGATGCCAAGGCTCTGTACAACCACGAATCGCGGAATCGCAATCGCTTCCGTCGCGAATAAGAGCGAGGTGAGGACCAAGCCGAACACCAGCTTCGACCCGGGGAACTTGTGCTTCGCGAGCGGATAAGCGCACATCGCGCCGAAGATCACCATCCCAAGCGTGGCTAAGAACGTTACGACGATGCTGTTGAAGATATATCTGGCAACCGGCACCACCGTCGATTCGGTTAAGGCCAGCAGCTCAGAGAAGTTCTGGATTGTCGGTTCTCTGACCACGAAGGTCGGAGGGAACAAGAACAATTCATGCAGTGGCTTAAACGCATGGTTAAAGATATAGAAGAGCGGCAGCAGCATGAAAATAGCCAGTGGCGTTAGGCCGATGGCTATGCCGATCTGCGTACGATCCACTTGCCTTACGGCAAAGATGAAATCCTGCCATCTCCCCGCCCATGTCCGCTTCGTCGTCATCAATGGAATCTCTTGCATCATTCATCCTCCTTCGGTCCGAACAGCTTCCAGAACAGCTTGCTCAGCAGGAAGCACATGATGAGCAGTACGATGGAGATCGCACTGGCATAACCCAGTTCAAAACGTATAAAGCCAAAGTCCCCAATATGATCGATCATGAGCTGCCCGGCATAGTTCGGCGTCGGATTGCTTCCCGTCAGCGTTGAACCGAGCCCCCCCGACTTGAGCGTATGAACGATGGACATAATCGCGGCGAACAGCATTTGCGGCTTCATCATCGGGATCGTGATATACCATACTTCCTGCAGCCGGCTCGAAATGCCGTCGATTCGCCCGGCCTCATACAATTGTTTATCCACGTTAAGAATACCCGCCAAAATCGCCAGGAAGCCGATCCCCATACTGGACCAGATCGAGATCACGATCATGATGTTCAGCAAATAATCTTTATCGATCAGGAAGTATAGCGGCTTGTCGATCAAGCCCCATTTGAGCAAGAAGCTATTGATATAACCGGACCGATCACCCGTGAACATAACCGTCCATACGACCGTCATCGCCACCCCTGCGGACAAGGACGGTGCATACATCGCTAAGGCATACCAGGTACGAAGCGTCGATGGCAACTGTGCGATTAACCACGCGAGAATAAAGGCGAAGATGTAACCAATTGGGCCAACGAACAACGCGAACTTGAATGAGTTCGGCAGGACATGCTGCAAGAATACGATATCCTGCGAGAACAGATTCTGATAGTTCATCCACCCCCGCCACGTCGGGAACTCAATCGCATTGAAGTACGTGAAGCTTAGCAAGAAGCCAGCGACAACCGGGATCAGAATGAAGATCACAAACAATACGAGAAAAGGAAGGATAAACAAATAGGACAACCGGTATTTCCATATTTCACTGAACAAGTAGCTCAGCTTCTGCGATAATCTACTCTTCGTCTGACCAAGCCCTGCTGGTGCAGGACTTGGATGGTCAGAAAGGATCGGTGTTCTAGTCGACATCCACTTCCGCTCCCTTCCATGGTACTGTCACTTGAGGAAGATCCAGCTTCTTCAATACATTGCCGTCGCTGTCCGTGAAGTTGAACTCCTGCTGCTTGCGCCGGAGCTCCCGATTGATTTCTTTGATCGCTTTCTCCAAGGATATCCGTACATTCTCCCCGTCAATTGCGACGCGGTTCCACGCGAATCCGAGCTCCCGCAGCGTCATATAACCGCCGGGAACGTTCGGAATATCTTTGATCCATTTCCACTGTTCGAGAATGGCCTGCAAATCTTCGGTCTTCCATGGCATATTCACGAACGCATTCACGTTCGCCGAATTCCACCGGAATGCCTCGCCGCGATACTGCTCCAGATTTAGTCCATATTCGGTCTGGATTTCATCCGACATGTACCACTGAAGGAACTTCCAGGCCAAATCTTGTTTTTCCTTCGGCGTATCGTTGAACAGGACGCTAGCCGTCGGTGTAATGCCTGCACCGCCAGACCATCTGGCGATCGTGCCGTCGGGTTGCTTCGTCCCCGGAATCGGTGCGATGCCCCATTCGTTCAGAATTTCCGGCGCTGCGACAAGCAACTGCATGTATTGATTGAAATCCGCAATGCCGATCGGCAGCGTCCCATCCCGGAACTGGTTATAGAAGCTGGCCACTTGTCGTTCCAACCCGTAGACATTGAAGAGATCCGTCCACTTCTTGAACGCTTCGAATGCTTGCGGTTCGCCAAGCGCCGTCGATAGGCCATCCTGCGTATACAGCTCTACTCCATTCTGGAAGAACAAGTAGGAGAAGTCGGCCGGATCGACATAGAAATTGCTCTCATTCTGGAGTAGGGTTGGCAGCATCGCATAGACATCATCCCAAGTATTTGGTACCGACAGCCCGAGCTGCTTCAGAATGTCCTTGCGATAGAACAGCACTTTGAAATTGGTCGTCTCTGGAATTCCGTAAATGCCGCCGTCATAGCGATACGGAATCATCGCGCCAGGATGGAAGCTGTCGACAAGTTTGTCGGCCCCCGGCAGTTGATGCAGATCTAGTGCCGCGTGACGCAGAGCCAAATCGAAAATAGACGTATTCGTCACGCCAATAGCGACATCCGGCAGGATGCCCGCGGCTTTACCCAAGACGAGCAAGTCAGGCGACTGGATCAAATTCACCTTCACACGGACACCCGTCTGCGGGGTGAATTTCTCATCAGAGAGCTGCTGCAGTTCATCGACGTAGTCTCGCCCCTTGAACATCCAGACATTAAGCTCTTGATCATTCTGGCGGCTCAGCTGATTATCCGCCGTGAACGAGTAGTAGAGGGACGCGAACATCCCACCGACCTTCTCGAAGAATCCTGCTTCCATCCGCGGCAACGCCGCATCGACGGGTGCGATGAACAGCTTATCAATTTGTAATTGGCTATCCATCAATTGCGACCGCTGGGATTCCAGCTTCTCCTGCAGCGATCCGATCGTTAATTGGCTATACGGAATCTCGTTCGGTTCATCAAGCAGATCCTTCAGATCCTGCACCGAGGTGCGGAACGTCTGCGACACGCTGTTCGTCTCTTGATTGATCTGACCCATCTGTTCGGTGAGCAATTCGAATTGCTGCTTCA
This sequence comes from Paenibacillus guangzhouensis, assembly GCF_009363075.1. Lineage (NCBI taxonomy): Bacteria > Bacillati > Bacillota > Bacilli > Caryophanales > Paenibacillaceae > Paenibacillus > Paenibacillus guangzhouensis. Next base: position 4,561,299 of record NZ_CP045293.1, read on the forward strand.
GCCGCTGCAGACGGTCCGTAATGCCTGGAATGTCCTTCGCAACGTCCCATACACGGTACTCATCTTCACTGTTGCCTGTCGCGATGCGAATCTCTTGCGAAATATTGCGAATCTCCGAGGACATTTGATCGATCAACGCAAGCATTGGCACATAAGGCTCATAGCCCGCTTCGAGCCGAATCGAATGTTTTCCCTTGGTCAAATGGAAAGTGTACGGCTCATTTTCTCCTTGCTCTAGCGTTGCTCCATACCAATCGGAGTGGTAGGCGAAGGGATAGTTCGAGAGCTCCTTGAACGGAACTCGCCCGTCGATGGAGATCGTTCGGAAAGCCGATAGATTTTTGCGGAAGTTCTGTTTGACGCGGAAAGCGATCTTGTAAAGACCATCCTCCGGCACATCGAAATCCCATGATACCGCTTGCCCTCCCTTATACCAGACCGAACCGCCAATCGTATTGAAGCGCACAAGATCTAATGATTTCGGCGTTGTTAACGGGCTCCGGTCATATTGCGTTTGAATGGATGATGAGTTTTTGGATGTGAAATTCTCCGCTTCAAGTTCGATGATGTTCTGCGCGGTTGCTGTGGTTGAAGGGTATGCCTGATGTACTTCATCATAGGATTGAATTGTTGAAGGCGCTTGCAAACGAATAGATTTTATCGCTACTGGCTGACGCAGCACCGCGATGCGAATGGTATTCTTCCCTTTCTTCAAATGCCATAAGAGCGGCGTCGCATAAGCGTTCTGGGAATCACGAATCACCTTGCTCTTCCAGCCTGTAATCTCGGTTAACAGTGAACGCAGCTGATTCCCGTCCGCATCGAATTTCTCCGGCTTCTGGTCGACGAATTCCCGCTCGAACGAGATGCTGTGCGCCTCCCGGTAAGGGAATTGTCCATTCAGCTGGATCGTCATCATCACCGGCTGTTTGCTGCCGCCATCTTCCTCCGTATACGGGAAATACTCAGCAGCCATTTCATAAAGCCCCTCTTGCTCCACATCCACCACATATTCGATCCATCCTCGCGGCTTAGACCAGAGCAGTACGTCGTTCTCCCCTTGATAGGAGCCCATCTGCACGGCAGCGTCTGGCGATTGATTCGCAATTGACTTTAAATGGATTGGAATGTCTCTCATTCCTGCTGGAACCTGATCCTTCTCCCACTGCTTCTTCACTTCGTAGAAGTAAGGATCCTGCGAGAGGGGATTGCTCATGATTTCTGAGGGATCGGCTTTTGCCTGCTCTCCGTCTGAATGGCGCGGAAAACCGGCTACACCAAGTACAGCCACAGAAAGAATCATGATGATCAAGGGATAGCTGACTGCCTTGTACCATCGTTTTGCCATCTGTCTCCCTCCATTAATCCGTTAATAAAATTTCAGTCTCTTTGTGGAAAAAGAGCGCTTTGTTCATATCCACGGCGACAGACGCGCGCATGCCGTCATCAAAGTGATACCTCGGATGCGCCCGGGCCACGAACCGTTTATCCATCCCGATATCCATGTGATAATAGCGATCCGATCCGACGAACTCGCTGAATTCCATAATCCCGTTCACCGTGGAGTGTGGATACGTCTCAAGCATGATCTCCTCAAAGCTGATATTCTCCGGACGAATCCCGAGAATCACGACACGATCCACGAGGTTCAGCTTGCGTAATTGTGAAGCATGGCGCTCCGTTAATTGCAGCGAGAATCGATTCGTGTGGAATTCAAGGTACCCGTTATTCTCTTGCAGTTTGCCTTGAATGAAGTTCATTGGCGGGTTCCCGATAAATTTGGCGACGAACAGATTCGTCGGATGGTTATAGACACGTTCCGGTGTATCCACCTGCTGGACGATCCCTTTCTCCATGACCACAATCCGGTCGCCCATCGTCATGGCCTCAATCTGATCATGCGTCACGTAGATGGTGGTTACACCGATTTTCTTATGTAAGCTGACAATTTCGGAGCGCATCAGGACGCGAAGCTTCGCATCCAAGTTCGAGAGCGGTTCATCCATTAAGAAGGCTTGCGGCGTTCTTACGATGGCCCGTCCCAGCGCGACCCGCTGGCGTTGGCCCCCGGAGAGCTCCTTCGGCCTGCGATCGAGGAAGTTCTCGATTTCGAGTACGCGTGCCGCCCGCTTCACCGCGAGGTCAATCTCATGCTTCGGGAGCTTCCGCATCCGCAATCCGAACGCAATATTTTCGTATACTGACATATTTGGATACAGCGCATAATTCTGGAACACCATCGAGATATCCCGTTCCTTGGGAGGGATGTCATTCACGATCGTATCGCCGATATAGATTTCACCTTCCGATACATCTTCAAGCCCTGCGAGCATGCGCAGCGTAGTCGATTTCCCACAGCCTGAAGATCCAACGAAGACGAGAAATTCTTGATCCTTCACATCCAAATTAAAGTCCTTCACGGCATATTCCTGATATTTTCCATAGCGCTTGTGCACATGATTAAACACGATTCTCGACATGATACCCCTCCTAGGCTATAGATGTGCATATCTATATACCTTGATACTAGCAATTTTAGTGTGAGCATAGTGTGTGATTGTTGTGGATTTCGTGTGAAGATGGGACAACGAGTGGAATGAGAGTGGGCGAATACTCGTTATGTTTGAGCACGGGGAGGGGATTGGCAGGAGGCACCACCCGCTGTTAAAAAACGTGTGGATTGAATGAAATTTAGCGGAGTTCACACGTTTTTTAAAGGCGGACGCTACCGCTTCTCCACCCCCTGCCCATCCTCCTTCTATTCCACGTTAGTGCGGGGTTCGACTTCTTTACAACCCACTCGTAGTGCCTGTGGGAGGTGAGAAGGGCTATAGTGGATTTTCGCAGTGTAGGTATTCACATTGGCCGCTCGACAGTGTCTATATTGGATTCCTGCACTATTTTTTGCACTTTTGCATAGGAAAATGGAGATCTGAGCCTGCTATCCTGCTACGATCCAACATAGCACCAAGATAGCGTGAAAAAGGGCTTCTACACTGCACAGAATCCAACATAGGGCGCAAGTTGGAAGAGATAACCCAACCCACAAAATACCCAACAGAAGAACGACTTCATCGCAAATAGCGCGATAAGCGTTCTGACACCAAACATAAAAAGGCCGCCCCCATGTAAATTCACTGGGACAGCCTCTTATTAACCACATTATACTTCTATCTCCATACGCGCCTGACACAACACCCTCATCAATGCGAGTTGGATCGCCGAAATCACGTAAGCGCTAATCACAATTCCCACGAGGACCGCATATGGACTCCACCACTGATGAATGAGCGTGCTCATCAACCCGGACGGGACGAACAACCCGAGTACGAGCAGCATCGTCTTCACCCAAGATTGCTTGAAGTATTGCCAACTGCGGTGCAGAGCCGTACCCAGCTGACTTCGATCCAAGACGATCGTGAACTCCAGATAGATGAACAGGATCCGCAGCACGATGAAGACCACTAAAGCTAGAAACAGACCAATTTCTTGGAACAGCATCACCAGCAAGGTCGTCACCGCGGTCTTGGCAAACATGATCATCAAATAGAGAAATACAAATCGAATCCCATAAGCCCTGCCGTCTCGCATAAACTGTCCGAGGGTCGCCGTCTCACCAAGCGCCGCCTGCCGAAGCGTGCTAATATACCCGCCTTGCGCAAAGGTCATCAAGAGCAGCATCGCTATGACCACAGCCCAGCCAATCGTCGGCACGCCAGGAAGGTTCATGAATTGAAGCTGATTCGGCAGTAATGGAATATTAATCAAATAGCTGACCGATGGTACACCCATCTCAAGAATAAGCCGATACGAGATCATAGGCGTTCCAACAAACCCAACAAGCGCTAGCCCGAGCACGAAAGCGAGCAGATCCAGGGCAATCGGGCATAAGATTAGTATCGGATAACGAAGAACCTGCGCAAAGGCGCGTTGAATCCCCATCCTGGTTGTACCTCCATGGTCACATGATATATCGCAGTATCCCAGCCTTACACTTGCTTAATGTATGGACTTGGCCAGCGGTAAATGTAGTCGAAACGTCGAACCCTCGCCTAACTCGCTCTCGGCATCGATCGTTCCTCCATGGGCTTCGATCAAAGCTTTGGCAATGCTTAAGCCTACCCCAATCCCGCCCGTGCCGCGCGAACGCGCTTTATCCGCACGATAGAATCGGTTGAAGATCAGCGGCAAATCATGCTCTGAGATACCGATCCCACTGTCGATACAGTACATGGTCACGGTATGCGCATCCTTCATCGTCAATCCGACCGCAATCGTGCCGCCCGTTGGCGTATATTTAATCGCATTCGATATCACATTCGTAATCACTTGAATCAGACGATCTGCATCGACCCGAACCGGGCATGGCACATGCAAATGATGTAGATGACATGTAATGCCTTTATCTTTGACGAGAAAGATCATGTTCTCATAGACATCCTTCACCAGTTCCCTCAGATCGACCTGCTGCATAGCCAATTGAAACCTCGCACCTTCTGCCTCCGACAACTTCTCGACCTCATCTACCAGCCGACATAGTCGATCAATCTCGGAATAGATGCGATTCAAATTCTCTTCATTGACCGGATAAATACCGTCGATCAGTGCTTCCATACGTGAAAGCATTGAAGTGAGCGGTGTTCGCAATTCATGCGTCAAATCCTGCATCGACTGTTTGCGCCATGTCTCCTGCTTCGTGAAATCCGCAGATAACGTATTAATCGCTTCGGTGAGCTGGTCCAGTTCCTTCGTTCCGGCTGTCGGGATGACAATGTCGCGATGTCCGCTCGTAATGAGCGCCGCCATCTCCCCGCTTGTCCGCATAGACCGCGATAACCATCGCGCCAAGAGATAGCTCACGAGAATTGCAATAAGAACCACGACAATTATGCTTCCTTGATTTTGATGCACGAGATTGCTAGCCAGAAATGCGAGATACGGGATATGCTGGACATTATTCAAATCAACGAATGTATCTAAATAACCAAGCAGCACCCCATTGACCGAAATCGGTACACTTACCGTATACGGTTTAGTCCATTGATGCGATTTAGGGACAGAATCGAACAGCACGTTCTGATGATCCGGCCCATAATAACGGACATGCATGGCGTAGATGTTAACCGCCTTCCGCATCCACTCCGTCTGCTCCTTTGAGAGCATCCCCGGTTCAAGATTCGAGCGGAGAGTAAAGGCCATTTTATGCGTCTGATCGCGGATCACTTGCTGCTTATACGCTGTCAATGATTCATTCCATGTCAGGCTGAGGAACAAACCCGCGACCACCATTAGAAGAATCGATGTCATCATCAGCGTAAAAAACAGAATGAATTGTGTTCTCCGCAGCATACCGTACTTCCCCATCAGAATCCCTCATCCGAGTGATAGGCGAACTTGTAACCGCCACCAATTTTGGTCACGATGTAGACCGGATTTTTGTGATCTTCTTCGATCTTCTTGCGAATATTTTTAATATGCGTATCCGTCGTACGGCCGTCCCCGATATCTCGATACCCTTGCACTTCATAGGATAATTCTTGCCTTGAATACAGTTTGTTCGGATTCTTCACCAGCACGCTGAGCAGCTTGAATTCCGTAATGGTGAGATTCGCCGGTTTGGAATTCACATAGACTTCCTTCGACTCAAAGTTAATAACGAGATTGCCCCGGTTGAACCGCATGACGGTCTGATTGTTCACGGAGAACATATTCATCCGGCGCTGGATCGCACGAATACGCGCAATCACTTCTTTCATCCGGAACGGCTTCGTAATATAATCATCCGCCCCGAGATTCAGCCCGTTGATTGTGTCCATCTCCTGCGCCTTGGACGTAATCATAATAATCGGGATGTTCGAAAATTTGCGAATTTGCTTGCAAATCTCCTCTCCTGATACACCCGGTATCATCAAATCCAGCAGCAGCAAATCAAACTTAAAATTGTAAATTTTCTGAAGCGCATCATTACCATCTTCGGAAGTATGCACCGTCCAACCTTCGTTAATGAGATACGACTGTAATACATTGCGAATCGAATCATCGTCCTCTACGATGAGAATGTTCATGCTGCTGTCACCCCTCAGAACTATAGTTGATTTGAAGCGATCTATAAGAGCGCGGCGGCTCTATGGGCTGCTGAAGTTTGTTGCCTAGAAAGGACTCTATTAATATAGCATCGAACCCTACTTGGCTCAAGGATTTCCTCTACTACCAGATTTGCACAAAAACACCCGACCATCTCTATAAGAAATGATCGAGTGCTCCATGCCGCACGACTTAATGCGCCTTCGCCATCGCTTCTTTAATTTTCGTCTCCGACTCTTCCTTCAGTACGCGCAGGAACTCTTGGATATTCATGTCGGACTCTGCGAATTTGGAGAGACTGCCGGGGATATCGACATATTGATCCCACTTACTAACCGTTTTCGGCACTGCCGCTTCGCGGGAGAAGAAGGCTTGAATATTTTTACCTTTGTAGATATCGAGATCGGCGCCGAATTCTGCATAGACTTTCGGATCGGTGAGCACTGGCGGGTCTCCCGCCTTCGCCAACTTTGTCTGCTTCTCCGCTGACACGTATTCGGCCAGCACCTGGAATGCAGCATCTTTATGTTCACTATATTTATTAATCACATAAGGATGGGAACCAGACGGAGGCGCGATGTTAGGTAAATCTGCCCATACCGGCACAGGGACCGAGTCCATATTTTTAGCGACTTCTGGATCACCAATGCCCCATTTGATGTACCCCGGCCACGATACGATCATCGCAACATTCTTTTTCCCGAAGGCATAGTCTTTTCTAGCTTCGGGGTCGCGATCGTATATACCGGGGATACTATAGAATTTCTTCATCAGTTCCAGATATTTCGTCATTTCAGGCTTCTTATCGATCAAGACTTCACCCGTCTTCGGATCCGTCAGATTCGTATTCAATTCGAGCAGCGGCACGAGCGCTTCGTAGCCTGAGAATCCAGGACCCATCTCAAGGCCTCGATATTGGATGCCATCACGTTCACCTGTTAACTGCTTCGCAAGATCAACCATTTCCTCCCACGTCATATTTTCGGATGGATACGGCACCCCGAACAAATCGAACACTTCTTTGTTGTAGTACATCGTATAGTTGTCGCTGCTCGAAGGCATACCTGTAAGCTTGCCCTCAGGATTAACCGCACGCCAGTAGGCCAGAATCGAAGGATCAATCGCGCTCTCATCGAAATTATGCTTCGCCATCAGATCATCGAGCGGCTCAATCATGCCTAGCTCCTCTAGCGGTTCAATGCCCCAGTTCGCGAATATAATATCCGGAACGATCTGCTTCGCATTCAGCTCTTGCAGCGGCTCCAGCTTCGCTTGCGCATCGACCAATTCAATCTTGATATTCGGAAGCTTCTCATCAATATCTTTAAATAGATTATCGAAAAAGCCTTGTCCCCATGGATACAAAATTTTCACCGTTACTTCTTCTGTCGAACCTGTAGTCGTTGTATCTCCTTGTGCGACGGCGTCAGTTGTCTCCTTCGCCGTCTCCGTAGCTTCTTTCTGTTCGCTAGGAGCTGATGAACCGCATCCAGCAAACAATGTTATCATCATCGATAGAACAAGCAGCAGAACGAATGGATGTTTCATTTTCATACGACATTGGCCTCCCAAGATAGTCATGTACTCCATACAAGCTAGCGATTCTCTGGTGAATTTTTGTCTGGTACCCCTCTTTTATTTGCAGAATATGGAATCGAATTCAGAGAAATCATAACAAATACGATGTGAAGATGGTGTGAGTTTTCCGTGGAAATTCTGCGAAGAGTGGGCATCTTACAGGCCTTGTCGTAATAATAAACAATCGCATCCAGGCATACAAAAAGGCCGTATTCCGCCCCAAGACAGGAGTAAAATACGACCTTTGATCTACGCTAAATCATCTGTTATTTACTTGTAATCCCAACCGTCACAATCTCACATGGACCTACCGCGAGGGACAATTGTCCTGCATCATTCTGCTCGATCCGAGCGCCGCGTTCTTCTAAGATGTTACTCTTGAACGCATTGTCGAATGGCAAGTGATACGCAAGATCCAGGGTTGTTGCTTCGCGGCTCATGTTGAACCAACGGAGCATCAGATTGCCCGAACCTTCATGCAATTTCATCGAGGAGAACGCTAGCTCTGTGTTCTCGAACGAGTAAGGTGCGAACGTTGACGCCATCGTTCCGCTGTGTACGCCAGTCTGAGCAGTCGTCCAAGGGATCTGGAATTGATATGCCTCTGCATATGCTCCGGATTGGATGCCGTCGCCGTCATGCGGAATCACTTCCATACGTACAGTATGCTCTCCGAGGCACTGCGCTTCTGGTGTTGGGAAATAACCCCAGTCGCCAAGCTCTCCTACGGAGCGAAGCAGCGTAACTGCAATCGTGTTGCGGCCATCGCGCAATACTTCGTATTCGTTCAGTCCAAAGTTCGCTACAGTTAAGCCAGCGCCTGCCTCGGATACATCCACGAAAGCTTGCTGATGCTGCGTATTGCTTGGGTTCTCCCATTCTGCAGCCGGTTCATTGTCGCGAACCGGAATCTCGAACATGGAGTCGACATTGTGAACCGCCGTGTTCAGGTCCGTAGGGAACAATGCGCGCACACGGTGATCCTTCGCTTGGTTGTTGAAAGATGCTTCGATCAGGACGCCTTTGCCACTCTTGTTCAAGCTGATGATCGTACGAATGGTGAGTGGTACCATCACGTTCGAACGTTGTGCCTTCCGGTTCGGATAGTACACGCATGCATGTTGTTCCACATCGAGCAATTCATCTGCCGATGCTGGAATCTCCCAGTGATGCGTCACTTCCACCGAAGCGCGGTATGGTGTGTCTTCCACAACGCGAATCTCCGCGGACAGACCTTTCGTCGTCAGCGCTGTCTCACCTGTTGGCTGCTTGTACATATATTCATTACCGATATCGCCTGTATTCTCATATACACCGAGATCACGGTACGTACGACCGGACTTCTTAACGGTTAATGTGAATGATCCATCCTCAGCGATTTCAACCTTAAGTCCTTCATTCTCCATGGTACGCTCGCCGCTTAGTAACGAAGCCGTTGATACGGCAGCCCCCGCTTGGCGAACCCAAGCATAGGTCGTTAAGCCCATCGCAGGTACCTTCGACGCTTCGAACGTCAGCTTCACTTGGCGGCACATGTATGGTTGACGGAAAGCGTCATCCGGCAGATCATAGCCGAACTGAAGGCCAAGATCTTCTACCGTACAAGGAATGACATTGCCCTCTGCATCTACAAGTACACGACCTGTAATATCGAGATTACGAACGCGATCTGTCGCTTCATCCAGCGTATAACCGTCGCGGAAGTAGAGACGTTCGGCATCCACCGTAATCGTCACAACGCCTGCACGTTCCCAGCCCGTTGTGTTGAATACAACGACAGGACGCGCGTCTTGGCCGTATTTCTCGAAGCTCGATGTATCGATGTTGTCCGCAATCGCTTGCTTCACGTCATCAACAATCGATTCTGCGACATGACGGCTCTTATCGAACCGTGCCACCATCTCGCGGTGCACCTCATCGACGCTGCAGCCGCAAATGCTGTCATGCGGATGGTTCTGCATGAGTGTCTTCCAAGCATACGTGAACAAGTGATGCGGATAAGCATCGCCTACGCCTGCCAAATGTGCCATCGAAGCCAGCGGCTCTGCCACTTTCTCCAGCATCATCTGACCGAGCTGATTCATCTGCTTCAAATAAACACGTGCAGAAGCTGTGTTCACGAGCGTGCCCCAACCGTCTGTACGTTGGCTGCGAAGCTCGCCATGAACCGTCGATAAGTCGCGGTCAAGCGCATGGTCCAACGCGCTCAAATAATCTTTGAAATTCGAATGGATGAAAGATGTATCCGGGTATAGCTCCCGTGCGACGCGAATCGCTTCCGGAAGATCAAGCTGAATCGGTTGATGGTCTACCCCGTTCATGAACAGCAGCTCGCCTGTCGATGCATATTTCTCTGCATCTGCCAGCTTTCTCTCCCAATATTCTTTCGCCTGCTCCGGATCAGCAGGTACTTCATTCCCGTTCGAATACCAGTTCGCGAACAAGATGCCCAGCACCTTCGAGCCGTCCGGGCCTTCCCATGTAAGTTCGGAGAAGGATGATTCGTATCCCCCGTCAGAGACGGTATTATTGAAGCCCGTCGGCTTCACACCGCGTCCGAAGAACGCATTCTGGATACCCGATTGCTGCATTAACTGCGGTGTCTGCCCTACAAGACCAAACGTATCTGGGAAGTAACCGATTTTAGATACATTGCCATAACGCAATGCATCTTGATGACCGACTTGCATGTTGCGTACGTTCGCCTCGCCGCTCGTCAAGAACGCATCCTGCAGGATGTACCAAGGACCGATCATGATGCGACCGTCGCGAATATGCTTCGCAAGGCGATCCTTCTGGTCCGGACGAACTTGAAGATAATCTTCAATAATAATCGTCTGTCCATCCAGGAAGAAGCTGCGATATTCCGGATCTTGATCCAGCTTATCGAGCAATGTATCCATTAATTTAACAAGACGTACGTGGTGCTTCTCGTATGGCAAGTACCACTCCCGATCCCAGTGCGTATGCGATACGATGTGAGCTGTTCTCTTCTTCGTCATGGCTTGTTCCCCCTATTCTGCGGTTACCGCAATGTCCACCTCATGCGGACGATATACTGATATGATCTGTCCTGCCGCATCCGTCGCGAACAACACCGATCTTTCTTCTGCTAGTGTAAATTGATATGTCTTACTCGTATCGGTATCTCTAACTTGGATCGTTGTATCCATTGCGTATTCCGATACGAAAATATATAAGAAGCCGTCCTTGAACCGCAGCTTGCGTCCATAGACACCTGCAAGATCGCCGCCTTGCAGCCATTCGAGGTCATGTTTGCAGCCAGCCGCATCCACCGCGTAACGGTAGAGCTCCTCTACAGCTTCCGTGCGTTCGTTCAATTCGATCGGCAACGGGCTCCAGATCAGTCGGCCTTGGCCCAGCTTCACGTCAATCACCGTATCTCCATCTCCGTCGCGCGCTTCCTTGCTCACTTCCGCAATCCGACGATGACCGAAGGATACCGGAATCGCCTTATCGCCAAGCTTCAGCATCTCTTCGCGGCGGACATTGCGGAGTTCTGCCTTGCCGAGCAGATCTGATAAGCGATCAGTTGATTGCCAGTACGCGTTCAATCCAATCGGTCCGGTAACGAGCAGCGTTGCTCCGGTTTGCTCTACCATTTCGATCAATTTTGCCCATGCCGCATCCTCGAAGTTATGCGCGCTTGGCAGAATAATTAATCTGGCTGGATTCTGTTCCAATGCTTCAAGATGATATTCCGATACGGCGCGGAACGGCAGGTTGAGCTGATACGACAAGACACGCGTTAACCGTGTCGTTGCATCGAATGCGAGCTTGCGATTCGAGAAATCATTCGAATACGGGAATACCGCAACGATCTCTTCCAATGCACGTTCTTGGAACAGGTCGCGAATCTCGCCCATGAATTGCCCGAAATGATAAGAGACATCCGCTTCAGGCTTCTCCGTACCATCTGCACGAAGCGCGCCAATATGAGATTCATTCGCATTATCCATGTAGAAGTTCGTATTCCAGATCCAGTGAATCGCCCCTGCACCACCTGTTGCGAACGCATAAGCATACTTGCGTTCAAGAATGTTCCGCAGCTCCTGCTCGCTGCGCTTCGCCCGGCCATCCGGATTCTCCACATACATGATGCCAGTCTCTTGAATAACATTCGGCTTATTCGCCGTCTTTGCGAAAATCCCGTCCCAGATCAGGTAGTCATTCAGCCACCAGGAGTGAACTGTCGTATAATCCACCGCTTCTTCATAGAAGAACGGGGATGGACGCTGCGCTCCGAGTGCTTCATCCTGTCCTACCGTCACGAGATGATCCGGGACGATATCCTTAATCGTATCGTATAACGCCTTCGCCCAGCGGTTATGCATCTCCATCGAGAACAAGCAGTAATCAAGCCAACGCGTTCCTTTTTTCCCTTGATGCATGTCTTGTACGTCGAAATTGATCTCTTTGGGCCCTGGAATCGTCGCCGCTTCGAAGCTTGGAAGCTGATCCGGCGTCATGTTCCAGCGCTCTTGGAGCACCTCAATCCGCCCATGGCGCTGCTCGAGCCAAGCCGTGAAGGCTTCCTTCTCGAAGCGGTCGCCGCATGAACGCGGTCCTTCGGAGAAGATCAATTCCGGTTCGAACATCGAAGGTTCGTTGATCAAATCCCAATCCACATGCGTCGTTGCCTTATGACGGGATACAATCGAACGAATGAACCGTTTCTGCGCTTCCACACTCTGCGGATCGAGATAAGGGTTCGTCCCTTCCCACGTCTCCGGTGTGAAAGAGAAGAAGGTGAAGGTCACTTGTAAATTGTGTTTCTTCGCCGTTAGGAAGAATGCATCAATCGCACGCAGTACTTCCTCCGAAGCGTGTCCGTCCACTTGCATCACGTTCCGGTAAGCTGTCCAAATGCCCGTACGAATCCAGTTGATGCCGGCTTTGGCCATCTGCGCCATATCCCGGTCCCATACATCGGTATTCGGCAGGAACAAGAATTTCCGCGCCACATCCGACGTCATGTAGGTCATGCCGACGATCGGCAGCGGACGTCCATCCTTCTCGAAATAATCACGGCCGCTCTTGATCGGACTTCCAGCGGTCAATAACGCTTCATCGTTGCCCCAGAAGCCTTGACGAAGCACCCGAACCTCGCCGTCTTCCATCGTGATCGTGCAAGTTACAACATAAGGACCGCTGCTAATCTCGAGCGGAACCGGCATGCGAAGATATTCCACCTCGCGCGTTACTTCTAATATAAGGGAGTTTTCCCACCGATCGGTTCCGTCTTGCCGCTCAACGATAATCTCGACCTGCATCGATTCGAATCGCTTGTCGAAATTCACGCCACGTTCGATCCGCTGCGCCTGCAAGGTTAATACGGCATGCTCACCTGGATCATAGGTCGCATAGTTCGGCTTGATCCATAGCTCTGTAGCATCCTTCGCGCAGAAGGTTGACCATGCAGCAAGTACTGCTAATCCGCCTTCATCGAAGAAACGCGACGTAAGCGGTGCATTCACGAATAACCAGCGTGAACCGCCGAACTCGCCGCGCACATTCTCCCACAGCACGACGGGTGCCGCGATCTCGCGTCCTTCTTGGCTAACCGCCTTCAGCAGCGGATAGATCTGCGTACTCATCGTTCCCGCAGAGCCCATTTGCTGCGGCAAATCGGCATTCTTCGTCGTATGCGGCACAAGATTCCATGTCTGATCGATTTCGAACAGCGATTCTTGACCGCGCAGCAGTGGAATGGTCTCCAGCGCCGCCAGCGTTGTCCGCTGCGCATCGACACGCAGCATCTCATGAATGTAGAGCTGCTGATGATAAGCTGTCTGCTCAGGCTCGATGACCCAGCTGCCGGATTCACGACGTACAGGGAATTTGAACGGTGCGCCGCCAATACTGACCAGCCCATGGCCTTGACGCAAATACGTGAGAATGCCCGTCCAAGCTTCTTTTGGGAAATAAGGCGCATGCATGTTAACGAAGCAGCCCGCGGAAGCCGAAAGAAGGGCTTCTGCAAGCCCTTCGCTATCGACAACGGTCCCAATCTGACGAAGGTCCGCTGCGCTGATTTCATCCAGCGCAGACGGACTCGGGAATGTTGGATCATAGAATACGATGGCAGAACGGATCATAGAATGCCCTCTTTCATCGCCTTGTACACAAGTTGTGAGAACAAGCTGTTCGACCAAGCGAACCATTTACGCGTAAAGACGCTCGGATCGTCCGCATGGAAACCTTCGTGCATATAGCCTGTATCTGCATCCGTGCGCTCGAGCATCGCGATCATCTCGAGCTTCTCTTCTTTCGTTGTTGCTGTAATGCCTTGCATCGACAATGCCATATGCCAGATGTAATCTTTCGGCGTATGCGGGCTGCCGATTCCTTTCGCTGCTTTCCCTTCGAAGTAGAACGGGTTCTCTTTGGAAAGTGCAAATCTTCTTGTATTCTGATAGATCGGATCATCCGCACTCACATACCCAAGGTAAGGGATCGACATCAAGCCTGGTGTACCTGCATCGTCCATGAGGCAGTAGTTGCCGAAGCCGTCTGTCTCATACGCGTAGATTGGTCCGAACTCTGGATGACGATAGATACCATAGATCTGAATACCATGGTTAATGTCCGCTTCGAGGTCTTTCAGTTCTTGCAAGAAGTCCATATCACGGAACACCCATTCCGCGAACTCTTGCATGTGGCGAAGAGCCACAACCGCGAACATGTTGCCCGGAATATTATAGTGGAAGTCGCACGCATCATCGCTGGAGCGGAAGCCTGACCATACCATTCCGGTATAGTTCACTGGCATGCCCAATCCGTTGTTGCGAAGCGAATCTTCAGGAATCCCGTTATTCCGCGTGAAGCGGTAAGGCGACAATTCGAAATGGCGTTGTTCCGTCTTGAACAAGTCATAGATGACGCGCATCGCGGATTTGAAGCCTGCATCGAAGATGTCCGTTAATTCTGTCTCTTTCCAATACATATAAGCGAGTCGCATCGAGAAGCAGAGCGAGTCGATCTCGAACTTACGCTCCCACACCCAAGGGGACATTTCCGTGATGTCCGCCTTGTTCCAATGCCAGTCATTCGCCGATTCATTGAATGCATTCGCATAAGGATCGATGTGGATATAGTTGATGTGACGTTTGATCAGTCCGCTTAGGATACGCTGTAAATCCTTGTCTTCCTTCGCGAACGGGACATAGTGGATGACTTGCTCAACGGAATCACGAAGCCAAGAAGCTGGAATGTCACCCGTGATGACAAATGTCGTTCCATCTTCCATTAATTTCGTTGTCGTCTCCAGTGTGTTCGGGAAGCAGTTCTTGAATAATTGCAAGAGCTTCGGACGATGCGCAAGCTTCTCCTCCGCTTCTTGAATCACCTCTTGAATCGCTTGTGGCAGCTGCAGCTCCGGCATCGGAATTTTTGGCAGTCTAAATTGTTCCATGATTAAGTCTCCCCCAATTTAATTACTCTTTTACCGCACCAATCGTTAGACCTTGAATGAAATAACGTTGGAAGAATGGATAAGCGAAGATGATCGGACCTGTCGCAAGTACAACCATCGCCATCCGTGATGTATCCTGTGGCAAGGATTGCAATAAGCCCACGCCCAAGGATGGATTATTCGTATTCTGCAATAGGAACTGCATACTGTTCTCGATCCGCATGAGCATCGATTGCAGTGGTACAAGATCCGGATTATCAATATACAGCAAGGCGTTGAACCAGTCATTCCAGTAACCTAATGTACTGAATAGACCGATCGTTGCCAGACCCGGCAGAGACAACGGAAGGATGAGTCGGCAGAAAATTCCGAACTCGCCTGCACCGTCAATTTTACCGGATTCGATGATCGCTTCTGGCACCGAGGTGACGAAGAAAGTCCTCATAATCATGATGTAGAAGGCATTCCCTGCCATCGGCAGGATCAGCGCTAGCAATGTGTCTTTCATGCCAAGCAATTGCGTTACAACGATATACGTCGGAACAAGTCCACCATTGAATAGCATCGTAAAGAAGGCGAAGAAGCCGAAGAAATTACGATATTTGAAGCTTTTGCGGGAAATCGCATAAGCAAATGTTGCCGTTAGAATCAAGCTGACGAGTGTACCAATCAGCGTAACGGTAATGGTAATTCCGTAGGAACGAAACAGCTGATCTCCTGCTTTGAATAGATAACGGTAAGCATCAAGGCTCCATTTCTCAGGGAAGATACTATATCCGTTCGCCGCAAGCGTTTGCTCGTCCGTGAACGAGATGATGGTAACGAATAAGAACGGGAAGACGCAGGCAAAGGCGAACAACCCAGCTATAACATTAAACACGACATTTAACCCGACGGGCAATTTATGAAAATCACGCGATTTAAGCACTTTTGTTGACATATCCATTTCCTCCTTTCTAGGCGATCTTTAGAATAATGCGTTGTCCTTGTCCCATTTACGAACGATCCAGTTCGAGAGGATAACAAGCGTAAATCCGATCACCGATTGATATAAGCCAGCTGCAGTACTCATGCCAATCTCACCTGTTGCTTTGAGACCGCGGTATACGTACGTATCGATAACGTTCGTAACGGAGTAGAGTGCGCCCGAATCTCTTGGTACTTGATAAAAGAGACCAAAGTCTGCATAGAAGATACGTCCAATTGCAAGCAATGTTAGGATTGTCATTAGTGGTTTAAGCATTGGGAGCGTAATGTTGCGAATTTGCTGCCATTTACTAGCCCCGTCGATCATTGCCGCCTCGTAGAGTGATTTATCAATCCCCATGATGGCCGCCAAATACACAACGCTGTTATATCCAACGGATTTCCACAGGAAGACTAGAATAATGATAAATGGCCAGTATGCTTTCTCGGTATACCATTGCGTCGGTTCAGCGCCGAACCAACTGCCGATTTGATTGATCATCCCTTTATCAAAGCTCAAGAAACTGAACACGAAATAACCAACAATAACCCAAGATAAGAAATAAGGCAGGAACATACCGGTCTGATACACTTTTGCAAGCTTCTTATTCGTGATTTCCGCAAGAATAATCGCCATCGCTACCGCAAGAACAAGACCGACAATAATGAAGAAGATGTTATATAATAACGTGTTACGCGTAATGACATAGGCATCATTGGTACTGAATAAGAACTTAAAGTTATCCCATCCTACCCATTTGCTTTCCACGATGCTTGCCCAGAATCCATCACGGCTGTTACGGTATTCCTTAAACGCAATAACAACTCCGGCCATTGGCAAATAGGAGAAGAACAGGAACCATAAGGTCGCCGGCAAAGCCATCAGCAGAAGTACTTTATTCTTATTGATATCCTTGAAGAATCCGCCGATCCTTTTCATACGATCACCTCTCGAATCAATATTGAGAATGAATTAGGCGAATGATCGACATCCGCCCAATTCGTTACGTTCATAACTTTATTTTTGGGATGCTTTCCAAGCGTCCACTTGACTTTGTGCTTCAGCAATAATTTTATCTAGGCCAGCAGCTTTGAATTTCGCCGTTGCTTGTGGAATGAATTTGTCTGGATCCACAGTTCCTGTCATAAGCGAAGCCCAGAATTCTTCTTTAACGTTCTGTACTGCTGCGATTTCTGTTGTTACTTTGGATGGATCGAAGTTAAATCCTAGAAGCGGTGCTTTTTCACCTGTTGCGTTGAATTTTTTGAACTCGTCCCATTTATTCTCAGGGTCGTTTTTGTCACGGTATGTGATCATTACGTTACCTAGGGAGAATGTTGGCATATCGTAGTTCTTCGATTCAGGCAAGTTTTCCATCGCATCGTCGCCTACTTTTTTGTAGTGAACGCCTTCGATACCGGAGTCAATCATGTTACGAAGTACAGGATCAGTATTGAGCAAGTTCAAGAATTCCATTGCTTTCTCAGGGTATTTCGAGTTAGCCGAGATCGCTTGCATCGAACCCATAACGGACCAGTTGTAGATCAATGGTTGGCTAGCCGCTTTGGATACAACTGGGTAGCCAAGGCTTTGGGACCAGAGGTTATCTGCGAACGGTTGGTTCGTTGCTTTATCTGTTAACCATTTGCCTGTTGCTTGTACGTCAGACAAGGAAGTAAGTGTTGCAGCTTCCGTTGGCACATAACCAGCTTTGTAGTATTTGTGCATCGTTTCAAGCGTTTGTTTCATCTCAGGTGTCTCAAGGATGTTAACAACTTTGAGATCTTTATCGCCGACTTTAACCGCCATTGGCATGTTCTCGATGATGTAATCGAAAGGCACGATCGGGTTAAATGTTTTGTCTACTGCAAGTGCATAAGTACCTGGTTCGTTTTCTTTGATTGTCTTAAGCAAAGGCTCAAGGCTCTCGAGAGTGCTTACGTTATCCAAGTTCAATTTGTATTTATCAACAAGGTTTTTGTTGAAGCGCCATACGGATTGTGCTGGAAGCTCTTTGTTCGCAGGAACACCGTAGTTGTGTCCGTCGACTTTGGAACCTTCAAGGAATGCTGGATCAAGCGTATCTACGATACCTTTGCCGTATTTCGGAAGAAGATCGTCGATCGGCAAGAATGCGCCTTTACGTGCATTTTGTACATAATCGAATGCCCAAGATGATGTGAACATCAGGTCCATTGGTGTACCCGAAGCCGTCATAACTTGCATTTTTTGGGTATAGTCACCCCAGTCGATCATGTTCATTTTTACAGTTGCGCCAATTTTCTCTTTTGTATATTTGCTAACCTCTTCCATGACACGATCCACATCTTTTTGTGGTGTTCCGATCGTGTACCAGATCAGTTCTACGGGTTTCTCAGGTGTTCCACTGCTCTCTTCTTTTTTGCCCCCGCAAGCACTTAGGGATAATGACAGCGCTAACATCAGCACTAAAGTCGTTACAAAGCTTTTTCTCACTTTACTCATTTTTTGTTTCCCTCCTGTTGTACTTCTCAATAACTGACCCCCGTTTGGGGATATATTTACAGTACCGCATGAAAGCATTTTCAAATAGGCGACAAAGTAAATGATCCATGTCCAAACTAAAGAAAAAAAAGACTACTCTAATTATTGATTAGAGTAGTCCTTTATATTCCGTTGGGGAGATTCCCACATATTTCTTGAACTGTTTGTAGAAGTATCCTGTCTCCCAATAGCCCACATCCCGTGCAATCTCATGGACTTTCAGGTTCGTGGTCTTCAGCATTTCCTTCGCTTTATCGATCCTGTATTTATTAATATACTCGGTGAACGTCTCGTTCGTCTCCTTGTGGAACAGCTGACCCAAATAGACCGGATGGATGTTATATTGCTGTCCCATCAGCTTCAGCGACAACTCTTCCGCGTAGGATTTGTGAATGTAGTTAAGCACCTGCTGCACCACAGGACTCTTCACATCGGAGATAAGGAACTCGACGGCGGTATCGCATACGCTGTGAATGGCCTCACTCAGATCATCGATCGTGCTCGCTGTTCGGACTTGATTAAATGCATCATGGAATAGATCGGTCTCTTCCGTATGACGGATGGCCTTGAGCTCCACTTTGAACCGCACGATCATCTCCAACGCAATATTCTGAATGTCATGCGGCATAATACCAGGAAGGCTCTGAATACGACTAAAATCCTCTTGTATCAATTGATGCAGCGCTTCCCGGTCCTTCGCGACGAGCAATTTCGTATATTGCACCCAATCCAGCCGGAAATCCACGCGCTCCAGCTCCTGACGAATCGGCAGCTCACTGTAATCCATCATATCCTGCTCGGGATAGATCCAGAAGTACGCCTGCGTCTTCTTCGCGTTCTGGTAGCTCGTCCCCGCATGCGGGAGCGATTCGACGCTGCCGATCGAAATCCGAAGCGGATGGTAATTGCTGAGTCGACCGTGCAATTCTTGGAGCCATGTCTTCAACTCGCCACAACCTTGATCCGGGTCCTGGATACACGCTAGCAAGATCAAATCTCCATCAATATCACGGAAGCAGGTATATGCCTTATGGTTCTTCAATTGTCTGGAGATCAGTTCGAACACCTCGGGCTGCTTGACCTCCGGACTGAATACAACCGCAGCAATATAAGGCGTGTCGAATGAAATATCGAGCAGATCCATCCGTTCCTTGAACTCGATCGGCCCGATCTGATTCGTCACCCAGCGGTGAAGCGTATTGTCCTTGAGAATCTGCGTGCTGAACTCCGTGATCATCCGTTCTTCCCGGAACGTATTCAGCTTCTCCACCGTATTCTGCAGCGTCGCTCTCAGCTCTTCCACATTGATCGGCTTGAGCAAATAGTTCTCGATTCCAAGGCGCATGCCTTCTTTCAGATAAGTAAATTCGTTGAATCCGCTCAGCACGATGACCTTCAGCTCGTCATGGAACTCCCGTGCATTGCGAATCAGCTCAAGGCCCGTCATGACAGGCATCGAAATGTCCGTAATCAAAATGTCCACGAGCGTCTGCTGCATCGCATCCAATGCCTTGCGCCCATTTTCGGCATGACCTACAATCTCGAGACCCAGTGCAGCCCAATCGATAATATCGTATAGGCCTTCAATAATAAAAGGCTCGTCATCGACAATAAATACTCTATACATCTTTACTCTCCTTCTCTTCGATGTCAGGCAGCAGCACCTTCACAATCGTGCCTTCGTCATCCTGACTCTGAAGTTCAACGCCATAGGGATTGCCGTATAATAGCTGAAGCCGATCATGCACACTGCGGAGTCCGAAGGACTGGCCTTCCGGCGCATCGGGATGCAAGGAAGCACGAATCTGTTCTAAGCGATCAGCTGCGATGCCCTGTCCATTATCCTCAATCTGAACCAGAATCCCCTCATCGGCGCGCATGGCACGAATTTGGATGACATTATCCATCCGATCGGTTCGAAGCCCGTGAACAATATAGTTCTCAATAATCGGCTGCAGCGACATTTGCAAGACGCGTTTGTTGCTTAGTTCGAAATCACAATCAATCGTATATGAGAATTTGTCCTTGTATCGAATCCGGAACAATTCGAGATATAATTGGCAGGCTTCCAGTTCATCCTTCAGCAAATAAATTTCCTTCTGATGTACGAAGCTGCGGAATAATGCCGACAGACTGTAGATCATTTCCCCGACATCCTGCGCCCCTTGCGAAATCGCCCGCATACGAATCACTTCCAGGGTATTGTAGAGAAAATGGGGATTGATCCTTGCCTGCAAAGCCATGAGTTCTGTTTGCTTTTGCTTAATATCTGCCTTATACACCCGATCGATGTATTGATTCAGATCCAACAGCATATCGTTGAAGCTGTGCGCAATCTGGCCAAGCTGGTCTTCGTTCGGATCATGAATTTGAGCGGTCAAATTCCCTTCCTTCACTTCCTTCGTGAAACGGATGATCTCATTGGTGCGTCTTGCGAACCGGATGATGAAGATGGATGGGAACAGGATTGCGACAAGGATACAAATTGCGCTAACACTTAGAATCGTATTGCGTACGCCGTTATAGGCGTCCTGCATTTCATCTTTCGAGATCATGCCGAGGACCATATAACCGCCTTTATTCTGCGACAGCTTGGTCATATATTCGTTATTCACAAGCTCGCTGCTCTCATAGAAAGAGTTGATCGTTGCCATATCCGGATAAGTCTGACCATACATCTGCCCGAGCGAATCGAATAATACGCCGCCATCGTTAGTGAGTACGAGGATTCGGCCTTTGAGCGTATCCTTCAGATCGCCGAGCGTCTTCCAGATACTATCCGAATTGTAGAAGACGAGTAGCTGCCCGATATTCGTGAGCGATTGCTTGTCATTCAGCTGCAGTCGAAGCGAGAACAGATGCGTATTCCACTGATTAAGCGCCTTGCGTACCCAGATGTTCGGAAGTGTAATGTTGCCGCCTTCCAGCGCCATCACATCGGGGATGTAGGTGTGCACGACGTCAGTCTTCCGTACCTTGAGCTGCTGATACTGGTTATATTCATACATCGTCTGCTGCCCTGAACTGTATAAGATGAGGTTGCTAATATCCTCGTCGTCCTCCATCTTGTTCTTGAAATATTGCAGCGTCTCCGACCATACACTGTTCGAATTCTTGTAATATTGATCGAGATTATACTGGATATACTCATAGAACGGATGTTCCAGGAAATACGTCACGCCTGCTGACAAGGCCGAATCGCGGTACACGCCTTCGACCATCATATGCACGGCATCATACTTCGACGAGATATAGCTATTGACGCGCTGCATCGCTTGCTGCTGACTTTCCAGCTCTCGGTTAATGACCGTCTCTGACATCGAGCGGAACATGAGATAAGAGAACGTAATGATGGTCACGATCGTGATGAAGGAGAACAGAAGAATCAGCTTCATGAACAAGTTGTTTTGAAAATAAGTGCGGTAGAGGCTGCCTAATTTCATGCTGTACATCCCTTCATTCGTAGTCAGTAGTTGATTATATCACGACTTGTACAGAAGTCGAAATGACGCGAAATGACCAGAAACCATCCCATTTGTTCTTCATCGGTATCGATATCGATTTTTTGAATACAAAAAAACGACCCAAGGAATCTTTCCTTGGATCGTTCACATTGCTTCTATACATCTACTTCTCGCGGGCTTCCTCATCGTTGCTACCCTAGCAAGAATAGCATTTAAGGCATGTTCACGCCTCTTGAACTAACGTAGAGCTGATACCACTCTTCGCGTGTCATCAACTGCGCTTGACGCTCCGCATCCTTCGTTGCCAGAATACGTTCAACATTAGCCGAACCAATGACAGGCTGAATACCTGCCGGGTGACGCATTAACCAACCGAGGACGATCGCCTCTGGCGTCGTATTTTTCTCAGCAGCCATCCGCTGTACCATCGCTGCGGTCGCTTGAATGTTCGCAGGCTCGCCTTCCACGCTGCGACCAGTTAATCGTCCTTGTGCAAGCGGTGCCCACGCTTGGATCTGAACCTTTTCCATCTGGCAATATTCCATCAGACCCTCAGCGAAGTTCACGTTCACGCCTGCTTGTTGATTCACATGAACCCCTTGATCAAGCCAATCGAGCTTCGCAAGACTCATCTCCAGCTGATTCACTACCAGCGGCTCGGTTAGTGCGCTATTTAAGAATTTGATTTGCGACGCACTCATATTCGATACACCGAAATAACGAACTTTACCCGATGCTTTTAATTGTCCGAACGCTTCTGCTACTTCATCAGGCTCCATCAGCGGGTCTGGACGGTGCAACAGCAGAACATCCAGGTAGTCCACGTTCAGACGCTGCATGGATGCATCCACAGAAGATAGAATATGCTCTTTCGAGAAGTCAAATCGTCCAGGTACATCGCCTTCCGCGAATCGAATCCCGCATTTGGTCTGGATCACGAGTTGTTCGCGCAGCTCTGGTCTGCTCTTCAGAATGCGGCCGAATGCTTCTTCCGCCTTCCCCATGGTGTAGATATTCGCATGATCGATCATGGAGATGCCGATGGACATCGCCGCGTCCAACGCTTTCTCCGCCTTCAGTACATCCTCTGTTAATAGCGGATCACGGTTCCATCCGCCACCAAACGGCATGCATCCCATAATGACTCGGCTTGCGGCAATACCGCGCTGTTGTAAAGGTATGATCTTCATAAGTTGTAGCCTCCTGTGCAGTTGCGAATTATGACAACATTCACATTCATTATACACAGGTTGAAGGTAATCTCACGAATTTTTTACATGCTCGCGATATCCTTTCATCGTAAACATAGGAAAAACCCTAGTACATAAATGCACTAGGGTGATCTATTCACTAACGCTACGTTATCGTGATACGCAAAGTTATATTTTTACCGCCATAGGAGAAGGTAATGACGGCCTTGCCTTTGCTCACTGCGGTAATCGTGCCGTGACTAACGGTCGCTTTGCCATTTGTTTTGGACTGGGCGAGAGTCGTTACATCCGTGCGGTTTCCACTGCTGTACACGGCTAGGACCTGATACGTCGTCGTTTGACTCGGAGCAAGCTTCGTTGTCGATGCCGTGACCGTCAGCTTCTGCAGCTTAGGCGTGACCTGAACCGGAATTTCTACGGTATGGTCACCGTATTTGCCGACGATTTTCGTCGTGCCTTCCATCAGTCCCTTTACGCTTGATCCTGTTACTTTGGCGATTTGCGCATTTTCGGATGTCCATGCTGCCTTGCTTGTTAACGTTACTTTTTTACCACTGGAATACGTTCCGATGAGTTTGATCGGCTTCGCGGAGCCCGCTTCAATCACTAGAGAAGTCGGTTGTACCTCGATGCTCACCAAGTTCTCCTGCAAAGTAACAGGAAGTGACACGTCTTTGCCGCCATAGTACAGCTTTACGCTGGCCTGCCCCTGAGACTGACCGGTCGCAATCACTGTGCGGTTGCTCTCTTGAATGCCCTTGCCGTCCACTTTTGCCGTTACCTGTGAGGAGACATCTACCGTACGCCCACCTTCATAAACCGCCTGGACGGAATAAGTGGCTGATTTACCGGGCGTCAGGACCAACTTCGCAGGGGTGACGACAAGTTTATTTATCTTCGGCGTAATCTGAACAGGAATTTCGAACGTTCGCTCGCCCATCACGCCCGTAACAACCGTATTGCCTTCCGAAATGCCCTTTATCGTCGCGCCGCTAACCTTCGCCACCTGATCATTACCGGATTTCCATTGGATTTTCGAAGTGATCGATACTTTTTTCCCGCTGGCGAAATAACCCATAACTTGAATCGGCTTAGAGGTACCTGCACTTAAGGAGACGGAAGACGGCTCGATTTGAAACTTCACGAAATCCTCTTGGATTTGAACAGGGACGGAAACCGTCTGATTGCCGTATGTCCCTTTTAACTTCGCCGAGGTTCCATATCTGGCGCTCACTTTGTTACCGCTAATGATCAACATGTCCGAACTAGGCTGCCATGTGACCGACCCCGTCACGTCCTCGATCTTCCCATCCTTATGCAGGGCGTTTACTCTAGGAAGGTCCGTTTCTTTTCCTATGACCAGACTTAACGATTTGGGCGCTGCGATCAATTTAAATGAAGCCGCCGCTGCACTACTCTTGGCTTGCATGCTCGCCGGCCATAATAAAGTAAAGATCACCATCGTGCATACGACTAGCCATCCAAGGCAGAAGTGACCTTTTCTCGATTTAACGATTGAATTCATACGTTTCTTGTTTCTCCTCTCTCTGGCAACTCGGTTCTCTCCACTTGATGCCTTATGCTGAACCCTAACGCTGGGTCCGCATTTCTATCCAATATGATCTGAGCGTCAAAGGCTCTACTTCTTATAACGGCTGAGCATGAGAAAACATTTAACGAATATGGATACTTTTGCAAACAGGCACCCTACCCATTCGCCTGACCATAGAGAAATTCATTCACGCTTGAAGAGCCCATGAGTATGATCGAAGTTACGAGCTGAAGGACGAGCGTCAGAATCGAAAATATCCATAAATTTATCGATAATGGTCCGTTAATCGCACCCAACATTAGACCACAGACGAATAGGAGCAAATTCAGGATGGAATACAGAATGAATAGCCATTTCGCTCTACGATTGCCATAAAAGATACAAACAATAATGACGAACCACACGATACTCCCGAGGAGATTCGAATAGATGCCCTCTCTTAAACTTAAAATCTCTACAATCAGGATCAATACCAAATTTAATAGCGTTAATCCTCTCGCAATCTGACGGCCTTTTCGATACTGCTGCGCGATGAAATCATTCATCATAGCTTCCTCCTCCCCTGTGCATCATCTGAATTCATCCACTCCTATTATATGCTCTATCTTCATAAATCTACCATTCTTGTAGGGGGTAATTATGATATAGTGACCTAGAGGTGAAATAACCCATGCAAATTCATCGTATGTTCGAGATTGTCTATCTCCTCATGCATAAGAAGACGGTCACCGCCAAGGAGCTAGCCGACCATTTCGAAGTGTCACCCCGCACCGTATACCGAGACATCGATACGCTATGCGAAGCCGGCATACCGGTCTATACGCTCAAAGGCAAAGGCGGCGGCATTCGACTCCTCGATAACTTCGTGCTGAACAAGTCGATGTTATCCGAACAAGAACAGGAGGAAATTCTCGCTTCGCTCTCTGGGCTGAACGCCGTCACGGGCGAGATGGAGCAGGTCCTTGCGAAGCTTAGCGGCTTCTTCAACAAGAAGATGCCTAGTTGGATTGAGGTCGATCTGTCCCAATGGGGCGAAGCACATTCAGACTATTATCAACTCCTGCGCACCGCGATTCTACAGCGCTGGGTCATTCGATTCGCATATTTCAACAGCTCTAGCGAGTTATCGATACGTACTGTCGAGCCGCTCCAGCTATGGTTCAAACATAAAACATGGTATGTCAAAGGTTACTGTCAGCAGAAGCAGGCCATGAGACTGTTCAAGCTGACGCGAATGAGGCACATCGAGCTTCTTGAAGAGCATTTTGAACGTGAGCTACCTCCATCGTCCCACGAGTACCCTGCACATCAAGCCTCGACGGCCCAGCTCGTACTACGCATTGATGCTTCGCAAGCCTATCGTATCTACGATGAATTCGATGAAAGCCAGCATTCGAGAGATGAAGATGGGAACTTCGTTGTCACGGTCCGATTCCCCGAAGACGAATGGGTCTACGGCTTCATACTGTCCTTCGGCCATTATGCCGAAGTGCTGGAGCCCCTGCACATCAGGCACATCATTCGTGAGCGGCTCCAGCTTACTACAGCAAAATATTTATAATATGACATTCGGTTGTCACATTCCATCCCGTACAATGAACTCATTAAATCGAAAGGATGTGGATGTAAATGGAAACAACATTTTGTCAGAGCTGCGGCATGCCGCTAAACAGTGACGGGGAGCTTCACGGAACCAACACGGATGGAAGCAAGAATGCCGACTATTGCACTTATTGCTATCAGGAAGGCAAGTTTACGGAGGACATGTCTATGGATGACATGATTGAATTCTGTGTACCGCACATGGTAGAGGGTAATCCCGGCATGACGGAGGCAGAGGCGCGGGCCAGCATGAAGGCATTCTTTCCGAAGCTGAAGCGTTGGGTAGTACAATAGATTGATGAACCGAAGGAGACCAAGATGGAGTGGATATCAGCCAAGACTCTGTTGAGTAAAAATAAGCACCAAGACTGGTTCGGGCACGACTATACGATGAATCTGTACCGTGGATGTCACCATGGGTGCATTTACTGCGATTCTCGCAGCAGCTGCTATGGCATCGATCATTTCGACCTGGTGCGCGGCAAAGAGAACACAGAAGACATGCTGCGGCGTGAGCTTGCCAGCAAACGAACACCTGGCGTGATCGGCATGGGTTCGATGAGCGATCCCTACAATCATGATGATGTAGAGCATCAACTCACACGCAAAGCGCTGAAGCTCATTCATCAGTACCGATTCGGCGTGTCGATCGCAACTAAGAGCGAATACGTCATCCGGGATATCGACCTTCTCGCACAGATCCAGACACAGGCACCCGTCAATGTCAGTCTGTCCATTACGACGGCCAATGATATGCTCAGTCAGCAGATCGAACGCCGTGTCTCTCCATCCTCCGCCAGGTTCCAAGCCTTGAAAGAGTTATCTGCAGCAGGCATCTATGCCGGCGTGCTGCTCATGCCTATCCTGCCATTTATCACGGATCACGCATCCAATATCCGTGAGATCGTTAGACGTGCACAAGAGGCTGGCGCCAAATATATCTATCCTTCATTCGGCATGACGCTGCGTGAGAACCAACGGGAGCATTATTTTCGCTGGCTGGACAAGCTGTACCCCGGACTCAAGGAACAATACATCCACACGTATGGCATGCGATACGGCTGCATGTCAACGCGAAGACGCCAGTTGGAGCAAGTCTTCCAAGAGGCATGTGAAAAATACGGGATCATCTACCGCATGCCGCAGATCATCACGGCGTACAAGTGGGATCGCGGGCCCATGCAGCTCGAATTGTTCTAGACGACCACACAGAACATGAAGAAATCCAGGAGCCCCCAGGGCCAAAACAACATGATGGTCGGTATTACCCAACACTCCATAGATGATCGATCCATTTGCCGACCGGCGCAAAGACGACATTGAGCGGTGTAGCAATGGTCACCTTAGGCCAAGAATAGATATCTGCCAGACTCATATACAGACACCACCCGATCACACCGACGTACAAGACAAGTTCTTTGGTATGCCCCTTCTTGCGCATTGTACGGGTACCCGCGTAGAGCATAACGGCATAGAACAATATCCATACTCCTGTTTTCATGGCAGATCAACTCTCATCATCAGAATTTGTACTCTTAAATGTTTTGCTCGTGAGCCCGACGCGATCCATCGAAATCTTAATATGGGGTTCGATTTGAATGTGACTGAAGGTCTCTTCCCAGTTGTTCTTCATTTTTGCCCATTCTCTCGGATACTTACGATGAACAGCGTCTGCGAACCCGAAGACATCAACTTTAAGCCGCCTCGCTGCTACCCAAGATTGGTTTACCATCTTCTTCACTTCTTCTTGCACCTGCTGTTCCAATTGTTTAACCGCTGACGGCTGCGTCAGGTCCACCTTACAGCTACTCTCCAAGAGATAACCCGTCGCTTTGATATCGATATCCATCGCGATCTTGCCTTTCCGCATCATGGGCTTCAGCTTGGTGGCAGACTTCTGTATACGAAAGGTCATGTTGTATTTCTTGTCCTGCGGTTTACAGCGAAAGGCCAGATTGCAAGCACGAACTTTATTCGCGATAAATGATACGCCAAGACCTTCTTCCCGCGTCAGCCAACCTGCGAATTTATCCCCGCGCATCACGGCAAGTCTTCCAATCCGTAGTTTCGCCTGCTCATACGTTTTTTTTAGAACATCCAAGGATCTACCATCCTCATTATCACCTGCGAACACGATTTCCGGTATGACACCGCCCTTCGCGTCACTGGTTATCGCCATAGCAAGCTCAAACATCATGACACCTGGCACAATAGACGTATTCTTTGTTTCATTATTAATAATCTCGCGAATGCCTTGGCCTGGTATTTTCTCCGTATGGACCAATCGTTCGAGAATCGACCTGGCATTGCCCTGCGTAATCAAGACATTAACCGTCTCGCGCGCATCGGTATTCCTATAATGGAGGTCAAGAATCTGATTAATCCCGTGCCGAGCAACCTCTTCGCTAATGATTAAGGCACTATTATGGGCAAAAAACAACTGACGCGGCGTCTCCATGCTGCTCTTGCCAACCGCTTCCCGAATCGTACGACCCTCGGATGAGAATACCGTGACCGGGGATTGCGAGCCGCCGCCCCCAGCAAGACCAGTACCTGACGATATCGCCGACGGGATAATGACCTGATAGGAATTGACCCATTTGTCACCGTTAAAATCAAAGGAGGACGCAGAGACGATGGATAGCTCATTCAACTCGATACGATTCCAACAGCCCGACAGAAGACTGCATCCCAGGAACAGCGCGACCAATCTGATTATTATCCTCATGTTATTTCCCTGCTTTCATCGGGTTCGGCTGAATAAAACGAAGGAGCAGCCACACGACAAGGGGGACTAAAATATTAAACGTGACTGCATACGGAATCAGCGATGTTTTGGAGAAATACGCTAAATCCACAGACTTCGGCCAAGCATACAAGGTCGTGAAAATGGTAAACAGTCCAAAGCCTATTAAAAACGGCTGTTGATTGCGAATCCGGAATGTCTCCACAAAGCAATGAAACGTGGCGAACATCACAATGGACATTTTGACATACATCATGCAGATCCATATCGAAATGAACAGCAGATCAATCCGTTCCAGGAAGCTGCCGATTTGAATGATTCCGATCATATAGAACGTCGGATAGGACATAATCGAGATTAGTTTGGTGCCAATGATCGTAATCGCCGCGATCACAATGATCCCCAGTTCGATGCATGTCAGCACGATCCCCCAGATACCTACCTTCCCCGCTTCTTCCGGCTTGTTCATGAAGGGGGCGATCAACAGGAGGATCGATATTTGCAAGAGCCAAGTGAAAGGTGTTATGCTTCCATGTACAACCTTGCTCAGCGGATGATCCCACACGGGGAGCAGATTCTCGACATGAATGTCCTTCATCAGCAGAATCCCTGTCACGATGAATACAACGATAGACAATGGCATGACAATCACATTGATTTGCGCAATATTGACAATTCCTTTGCTAACCCCGAACATCACGACCACGACAGTTATAATTAAGAGGAAGTAGACTGGCGTTCTAGACAAGACATTCTCCCCGATAAAATTCACGAACTCACGCATCTCAATCACGACAGATATCAGATAGTAGTAAGTGAGCAAGATACCGATCAACGTCCCGACCTTGCTGCCTAACCGCTCTCGCAACCATTCTACAAACGTGGTCTGTGTATTCTGCCTACAAATTGATCCAATCAAAAGGGAGAACAAGATGCCTACGAGCATCGCAATGATTATGGATGCCCAGGCATCCTGCCCTGACAACTGGACGACTACACTTGGAACCGACAGAATCGCTGTAGGGGCAATTGTGCTCATCATTAACAAAATCCCTTGCAGCTTCGTTATTTTGGTTTGCATGAGCCATCCCCCTTTTTCCTCATGAGTTCGATTGTTGATCAGACGGATTCGATTGTCCTGTATGCTCTTGCCTTACGTTATTATCCGTTACTGTCTCTGGCCGTGTATTCATTTTCCACCATGGAGCGCGTATGAAAATATCTTTGAGATTTCGGTATTTCAGCGGAGCGACCGGCACCAGATAAGGAACGCCGAAGGAACGCAGACTAGCCATATGGATCAGCAAGAACATCAGACCCGATATAATGCCGAACAACCCTAATGTCGCACCAAGGAGCATCAGCATGAACCGGGTCAATCGCGCAGCAATGGCCATATTGATTGCTGGAATAACGAAATTCGCGATCGCCGTGAACGACACGACGATGACCATCGCGCCGGAGACGAGACCTGCTTGAACCGCAGCCTGCCCCAAGACGAGCGCCCCGACAATGGATATCGCAGGACCAATGACGCGCGGCATCCGGACGCCTGCTTCACGCAATACCTCAAAGGTGATCTCCATCAGAAGAGCTTCGAGCAGCGCTGGAAATGGAACCCCATCCCGCTGTGCGGCCAGTCCAATTAGCAAGGTCGTCGGAAGCATCTCTTGATGAAAGGTCGTGATCGCAATATAGAGCGATGGCAGCAGCATCGACACAAAGAAGGATATATAGCGAATCAACCGTAAGAAGGTTGAAATATCGTAACGTTGATAGTAATCTTCGCTAGATTGGAAGAACTTGAAGAACGTCACTGGCGTGAGCAGAACGAACGGGGATCCATCCACGATAATCACGACCTGTCCTTCGAGGATCCCCGCGGATGCGGCATCCGGTCGCTCGGTATTGATCATCGTAGGGAACACCGTCATTTTGGCATCCTGAATATATTCCTCGATGTATGCACCCTCCAGAATTCCGTCGATATGGATCGCGTCGATCCGACGATGAACTTCTTGTACAATATCTTCCTTGGCGACCCCCTTCAGATAGACCACTGCGACATTGGTCTGCGTCTTCTTTCCGACCACTTTGGCATCGATCCGAAGATCGGGCGATTTGATCTTACGCCGGATAAGAGAAGTATTCGTCCGCAAGCACTCCGTAAAGCCGTCCTTAGGTCCACGAATCACCGTCTGCGAACTTGGCTCTTCGACGGACCTCAAGTTTCCTCCGGCCATATCGGCTAGAAGCGACTTCGTGTTGCCGTCGACCAGAACAGCGACATTTCCGTTGAATATCGAGTGGATCACCTTATCCATTTGATCGGATTCCGTGACCCCGCCAGCCGCCAGCGCATGGTTCTTCAAAAATTGATAGAAGCTGTCACCGCTCTGGAGCTTGAACATTTCGCGCTCGGTCTGCTTCGAAATTTCTGCAATCATCTCATTCACGCTTGCACAATCGACTAACCCATCGACGTACACAAGCGCAAATTGGCGGCTGTTTCGATTCATTCCTGTAGCGGCATCCCCCATGATCCGAATAACAATATCAGGGCTGTCCCCTAATCGGGTGTGGATCATATCGAGGTTGGTCTGCAGATTCATTGAGATCGGCTGCGTCTGACTCTCCTTGGAAGCATCACCTTGCTTCCTGTCGGTATTGTTGCTATCGTTACTTGCGGATGAACCGCTCGTTGGGTGGTTCTTGAAAATATCCATAATTTCCTCTGATGAATTCATGTTTTAGCAAAAAGTACCTTTAGCGTTTCCAGATGTCGTCATTTCATGCATCAATAGGGATATACGCGTAAATATAGGCGTGAAAAAACCGCTCGGTTATGCCCGAACGGTTCTGTTGATGAGGTGCATATATCACTTTAAATTCTCAGGGTTTAATGCCTGTAACGATTCAGGAATGAACAAGCCGTCCTTACGAATGAGAACATCGTCGAACCAAATTTCTCCGCCGCCATATTCAGGTCGCTGGATTTGCACAATGTCCCAGTGTAACTCGGACCAATTTTCGTTCCCCGGTGAACCTGCTGGAACACATCCCGGCGTGAAATGGAAGCTGCCCCATATTTTCTCGTCAAATAACGTGTCCTTCATGACATGCTCAATATATGGATTCAGGCCGATGCCGAATTCGCCAAAATACCGTGCATTGAAGTCGACATCGAGCAATGTATTGATTCGATCGGTATCATTCGCCGTTGCTTGTACAATCCGACCCTCTCTAATCTCAAACCGTATATTCTCGTAGACAAACCCTTCTTTGAGCGAAGGGGTATTGTACGATATTACGCCGTTCACGGAATCTCTCACAGGCATCGTATAGACTTCGCCATCAGGCAGATTCATCTGTCCGGAATCCTTAAATGTCGGCATATCTAGAATGGAGAAGGTTAAGTCCGTTCCTGGCCCGATAATACGGACACGATCCGTCCGATCCATGAGTTCTACCAAATGACCCATCGCATGATCCATCTTCGCGTAGTCCAAATTGCAGACATTAAAATAGAGATCCTCCATATCTTCTAGCGACATGTTCGCCTGCTGCGCCATCGCATGATTCGGATACCGAACAATGCACCATTTTGTATCGTGATATCGTTTGCCGTTAATCTGCTGCGCATAGTGTTTGCGATAAATGGCCATCTTCTCCGCCGGGATCCCGCTGTATTCGCTCAAGTTCTCTCCCGCTCGAATCAGGATGTAAGCTTGCATATCGTTCACACGATTTAAGTCATAAGAGGCCATCGCGGCCATCTGCTCTTCGGTGCAGTTCAGGATCATTTCTCTCCATAACTCATGATTATGGATAATGAGAAAAGGGACACCGCCTACAGCATACGCTTGTTTGATTAATGCTTTGGCTAGTAGAACCTCAAGACCGTCCACTTCGATTAATAGTTTCTCCCCGGGCGCTAGCTTCACAGAATATTGAATGAGATTTCTAGCGAGCTGCTCGATTCTTGGATCTTTCATGGTAGACCTCCTCTTGGTGAGCTTCACGGTTAACGACTTGCTTCAGTCATTTCATGAATGTTATTCCTTTTCGTGAATACGAGGATAATCTCCTTTATTTGTATATGGCTACAAAAAAGTCCTCTGACGCATGCTTACCCCATGCTTCAGAAGACCCTATGTGGTTACTTCGATTGTATAAGTCCTTCTACTTCCGCCAGTGTCGGCATCGCAGGGATGCCTCCCTTCCGAGTTGTCGCCAACGCGCCCATCGCATTCGCAAACGTCAACAAGCTGTCGAGTTGATCGGGCGACCAAGCCGTAATGGACTGGCCCGCCTGTAGGATGCTGTATATCGCTCCCGCCATAAACGCATCACCCGCGCCCGTCGTATCGATGGCTTGCACCGCGAACCCAACATGCTCACCTATACGTGATCCTGCACGATAGAAGCTTCCCGCACCGCCACGCGTCACGAGCAGCAGCTGGATCTTGAATTGATCGCACAACAGCTTTGATCCAGCTTCCAGATCTACTGTCCCAGTCAGGAACTCCAGCTCCTCCTCCGACACCTTCACCACGTCCGCGAGACCAAGTCCAACGCCAATCAGCTCCTTCGCAAGCGCCTCGCTAGCCCATAGCGCCGGTCTTAAATTCGGATCGAACGAGACGAGCACTCCGTGCTGCTTCGCATGCTGAACTGCTGCTAGCGTAGCCGATCGGACAGGCTCATCCGTCATCGAGATCGAGCCGAAATGGAACACCTTCGCTGCAGCAATACGTACGAACGGTACTTCATCTACCGTCAACAGCTGATCTGCCCCCGGGTTGCGGTAGAAGGAGAACGAGCGATCTCCGTCCTCCGCAAGATGCACGAATGCAAGCGTCGTATTCGCTGTAGCAGACATGACGAGGCCGGTTGTATCAACGCCGCTGCTAGCGAGCGCATCGCGGAGGCCATGTCCGAAGGCATCCTGGCCGACCTTGCCGATGAAGCCCGACGTGCGGCCCAGCCTTGCGATGGCTGCTACGACGTTCGCCGGCGCGCCGCCCGGATTGCGTTCGAATAACGGCTGACCGTGTTCTGATTTGCCATACGGCGTAAAATCGATTAATAGTTCACCTAATGTGATTACATCTGTCATGTCAGATCACCTTCATTTCATACGATAACTGCTAGTACTATGGTCGGCCCGGCCCACCTCCATTGGCAGCTGCACCAACCTCTTGCCAACAGCAACTTCCTATTTCATTTATACCATAGCCCGGCCGCCGCGTACCATGGAACTTGACTCGGTCGGCGGAATAACTGCTTTTTTGCAGTTATTTCGCGCGCCGAGCGACTTCTTCAGCGGAATAACTGCTTTTTTGCAGTTATTTCAGCGCACCGAGCGACTTCTTCAGCGGAATAACTGCTTTTTTGCAGTTATTTCAGCGCACCGAGCGACTTCCGCAACGGAATAACTGCTTTTTTGCAGTTATTTCAGCGCGCCAAGCGACTTCTGCGGTGGAATAATTGCTTTTTTGCAGTTATTTCAGCGCGCCGAGCGACTTCTTCGGCGGAATAACTGCTTTTCTGCAGTTATTTCAGTGCACCGAGCGGCTTCTTCAGCGGAATAACTGCTTTTTTGCAGTTTTTTCAGCGCACGGAGCGACTTCTTCGGCGGAATAACTGCTTTTTTGCAGTTATTTCGCGCGCCGAGCGACTTCTTCAGCGGAATAACTGCTTTTTTGCAGTTATTTCAGCGCGCCAAGCGACTTCTGCGGTGGAATAACTGCTTTTTTGCAGTTATTTCAGCGCGCCAAGCGACTTCTGCGGTGGAATAACTGCTTTTTTGCAGTTATTTCACACGCCGAGCGACTTCTTCAGCGGAATAGCTGCCTTTTTGCAGTTATTGAGCGCGCACGAGCGACTTCTTCAGCGGAATAACTGCCTTTTTGCAGTTATTTCAGCGCGCCGAGCGACTTCTTCGGTGGAATAACTGCCTTTTTGCAGTTATTTCAGCGCGCCGAGCGACTTCTGCGGTGGAATAACTGCCTTTTTGCAGTTATTTCAGCGCGCCAAGCGACTTCTGCGGTGGAATAACTGCTTTTTTGCAGTTATTTCAGCGCGCCGAGCGACTTCTTCGGCGGAATAACTGCCTTTTTGCAGTTATTTCAGCGCGCCGAGCGACTTCTTCGGCGGAATAACTGCTTTTTTGCAGTTATTTCAGTGCACCGAGCCACTTCTTCAGCGGAATAACTGCTTTTTTGCAGTTATTTCACCGCACGAGCGACTTCTTCGGCGGAATAACTGCTTTTTTGCAGTTATTTCAGCGCACCGAGCGACTCTAGAACAAATTTTTAGACAAACATTCCAAATGATGGTAATATCCGAATATGAAAGTACTATCATCAATCCTATGCAAATGATTCGTTAAAGTGCTATTAATTTGCTCAATGATCATGATCCTTCATTATCCATTCGTAGACAATTAGGAGTGAAAGTTATTAAAAATTACAAAAACCCATTTGTTTTTTTTATTATCTTTCTAGGTGTACTAACCCTTCCTCTGACAATAAATGCTTCACTAAGTTATTTTCAAACTGAAAGAATAACCAGAGATGTAGGAGTAGCGTTAAGTGAGTATTTTGATGGAAATGGTACAAGAAAAGTAGTTATTAAGGATATTTGGATAAAAAAACTCACCTCTTTTCTCACAGGTGCAAAAGGTTTTGAATATGGATTTGATTATTACTCAGAAGATCAATGGAAGAAATACGAATGTAGAAGTGAGGGGAACTCAAAGCATTTTACTTTTAGTATAAATGATGATTTTACCTGTTCTTCCAGCAATAATCTAGTATATGATAATAATGCAAATGCCATGGTACAAATTCATCAAAATGATATTTATAAAGATTACTCTTTTAAGGCTCTCATCTGGGATGATTTCGAAAAACAACTCTTATTATTATATGGGTTCATTGTTCTTGTTATAGATATGATCATAACTCTTGTTTGGATAATTATCAGATTTATTAAAGGCAAGATAAAGGTAGAAAACTATTGAGTGATAAGGAAGCATATCTTCATAGCCGCGTAAATCGCGGCTTTTTTTATCTTTTCTGTAGAGAACCAGGGAAATGATCCGATTGTCGTTCTCAATTCCGCACGCCGAGTAACACTTCCAAAGCCCCCCATAAGTTACTAGTACGACAAGTCACCGCCAAGCCTATTGCATAGCGGTGGTCCTGTAACTTTTCGCTCACATTTAAGAAGCCAATATACGATATTAGATTATATAATAGATTTACATATATTACATAGAATGGAGCGAGGAGATTCAATGGGATTCTTGAAAAAAATTTTCGGCGGCAAAAATAACGGAGAGACGTCCAAGGACGGCACGACCATCTACACCTACGACGAGAAGGCCGATTATGCGCCGCCTGCGCCAATGGCTTACACGGATGAAATCATTACTCATTTCGAGACGGTCTTTCCCGGACGAACCAGTAGCGTCTTTCACGAGATAATATCCGACATGATCCATATCGATGTAAATATTATGGAGCCGACGGAAGAAGAGCCATTCTGGGTACTATACACGAGCGGGATGAGCGACTTGCCGATGACGATTCCGGACGAGGTGTTAGCCCAGATGGACGAACCGCTCGACAGGGCGGAAGTCATGATGTTCCTTCCGGCTTCCTGGGAACTCACCGAGGAGTCGTTCAAAGACGACAACAACTTTTGGCCGATCCGGCTCATGAAGCAAATGGCCCGGTTCCCCCATCAATACCATACGTGGTTGGGTTACGGACATACCATCCCCAATTACGCAGAATACGAGCCTTATGCGGATGGTACAGGATTGAACGGCGTCATGCTCTATCAATTAAAAGAAGAGATCAGCATCATCCACACCCAGGACGGAAATCAGATTCATGCCTATTTCTTGCTCCCACTCTACAAAGAAGAAATGGATTATAAGCTGGAGCACGGCATGGATGCATTACTGGATCGGTTGTCCGACCTAGAAGATGACGTGCTCATGTTAGATGCGAACAGAACAAATTCTTGTCAATCGTCTTAGAGGATACATTAGCAAAAGGAAAACCGCCAAGCACATGCGCTTAGCGGTTTTTCTTACGGCATCTGAATCGACTCGATCATCTCCATGACAGCCTTCTGCCACGTGTCCTTCTCATCGGCTGGCGCGCTAAACTTCATCTCAAGAAACGCTCCGTCTAATTCCGCCCAACCGACGAGACGGTACGTGTCACCTTTCTTGGATGGCATGATAACTTCATTCACCGCAATATGCTTTCCATGAATGAGCATCGTCTCGTCCTTCAACCACTCTAGCTTTTCTCCTTCACCTTCTTGTTCGAGGATGCCTTTCATCTTCAATCGTCCTCTATCGATATCAGCATCGGTCACCCTTTGCTCTGGATCATGCCATATCTCGAGCTTAGCTTTTTTATCGCTATCCGTATAGATGAGCTTCGTGTTCGATGTCTCATTCGATTGCACCTCCAACCCCGCCGGGAGCTTCAGTGACATCAAATTCGAGAACACCTTGATGACTCCTTGCTCAGCAGCCTCATTTTCCATCTTGTTATTTTCTTTGACTTCGTGCCCTTGTTCCTGTTGATCCTGCTCCACTGTCAATGTGGCCTCCATGCTACCCTTCTCTCCGCTGTCTGGGGAACTGCAAGCAGAAAGGCTTGCTACGATCGTGATCAACCATACCATCATCCATTTTTTCATTCGGATTCCACCCTTACCTCTTCGAATTTTCCATCTACTCATTTAAATACGTCGTCACACGGTTCGCGACCAAATCCGCCACCGCTTGCGCCGATTTCTGACCGCTATAGTAAGCCTTCGCTTCTTCTTCGATGATGGCTTGAATCTTCGATTCATTCTTTTGAGGCGTGACGGCATGGTTCACCATCTGCTTGATCATGTCGATGTCTCTCTTCTCCACCGGAATCGCGGAACCCATTGGCGACTCGATCGTACCTTTGTCCTCAAGATCCTTGAACGTCTTCTCATTTACCTTTTTATTGACAGAGAACCCTTGTAGTCCGGGCATCGTCTGGATCTCTTCGGACAATAAGAATTTCATGAAATCCCACGCTTCCGCCTGTACTTTCGAATTTCGATTCATCCCTAAGTTCTTATGCATTACGAAGGTGCCTCCAGCCTGTTGCCCCGCAGCGAGCGGCTTGCGATAAATTTTCCCTTGCTCATAAAACATCGCCGGCCCTACGAAATAATCTTCAGGCGATAGGATCAATGCCGGAGCAAAGAAATAATCTCCTGCGTTCACTTCCGTTTCCGTAACCACCTTATCTGCATACATCGTCTTTACTTGTTCCATCAGCTGAGCGAATGCATGGCTATCAAAGCTAGCAGGGCGCTTCTCTTCATCGACAATACGGGTATAGTTATCGACGAACAGATTGTTCAACATCTGCTCAGGCGGCGTATTCCCCATCGAATACGTGTGACCGCCGGATGCCGCCAGACGTTGGCCCACCGATGTGAACTCCCCCCATGTCCAAGTGCTGTCAT